>CAXBRZ010000001.1:0-31955 GCA_963978075.1 uncultured bacterium
ACCTGCACTCCCAGTCGCGAGGCAAGCTGTCATACGATGAGGCTCTCGGCGCCTTCGTGCCGGCTGCGACGGCCGAGCGCACGCGCTCGGCGGGTCTGTGCCGCGGCACGTCCGGCCTTGCCGCGGTTCTCGCGGAAGGGTCTGCCGCAGGCAGCGCTGCGGCCGTGGCTGCGGGGTTCACAAGTACCCCAGGCAGTCACACAGCAGTGGGTGGCGCGGTCGGCGTGGCCGGCAAGCCCGGCGCATTGCCCCAGATCGCTGGCGCCATCCCTCCCGCCAAGGCTTTTGTCGACTTCCAGAACGACGTCACGACCCGCGACATCGCGCTCGCCCAGCGCGAGGGTTTCGAGTCGATCGAGCACATCAAGCGCTACACCACGACCGGCATGGCGACCGATCAGGGCAAGACCTCCGGTCTGAATGCTCTTGGCATCGTGGCGGAATCCTCGCAGCGACGTATCGCGGAAGTCGGTCTGACGACCTACCGCATGCCATACACGCCGGTCACTTTTGGTGCATTTGCAGGCTCCGCCCGCGGCGACCAATTTGACCCGGTGCGCCGAACTCCAAGCCACCAGTGGGCGGTAGACCGCGGTGGCGTCTTCGAAGACGTCGGCAACTGGAAACGCACGCGCTACTTCCCGCAGGGCGGCGAGGACATGCACGCGGCCGTCAATCGCGAGTGCGTCGCCGTACGCACCGGTGTCGGCATGTTCGATGCCTCGACACTTGGAAAGATCGAGGTCGTCGGCAAGGATGCGGCGGAGTTCCTGAACCGTTTCTATGTCAACAACTGGTCGAACCTCGGTGTAAATCGCGCCCGCTACGGCATTCTCTGCCGAGACGACGGGTTCGTTTATGACGACGGCGTGATCGGACGCTTGGCGGAAGACCGGTTCCATGTCACAACGACCACGGGCGGCGCTGCCCGGGTGTTCAACATGATGGAAGATTACCTGCAGACCGAATGGCAGGACCTGTCCGTGTGGATCACCTCGACGAGCGAGCAATGGTCGGTTGTCGCCCTGCAGGGACCGAAGGCTCGCGACGTCCTTGCGAAACTCGTCACTGATGTGGATCTGTCGGCCGCAGCGCTACCGCATATGGGCATCGCACGCGGTCACATTGCCGGGATCCCGATGATTCTTTTCAGGGTCAGCTTTACCGGCGAACTCGGCTTCGAAATCAACGTTCCGGCGGAGTATGGCAGCGACTTGTGGGAAGCCATCCATGCCGCCGGCCAGGAGTTCGGAATCACGCCTTACGGCACAGAAGCGATGCACGTCCTGCGCGCCGAGAAGGGCTACATCATTGTGGGCCAAGACACCGATGGGACACTCACGCCGGATGACGCCGGCGTCGCCTGGGCAATAGGCAAGACCAAGAAGGACTTCATCGGCAAGCGCGGCATGGACCGGCCTGCCCTGAAATCGGCGGATCGCAAGCAATTGATCGGCCTGCTGACCGAGGACTCCAATGTCGTCCTTGAGGAGGGTTCACAGGTCGTGCTGACGCCCAACCTGCCGCCGCCCTTCACGATGGTGGGTCACGTGACCTCTTCCTACTTCAGCGCCAATCTCGGGCGCTCGATCGCCATGGCAGTTGTCGCCGGTGGGCGCGCAAAGATGGGTGAGACCCTCTACGTTGCAATGCCCGGTGGCGACATTCCGGTCAAGGTCAGCACGACCGTGTTCTATGACCCCCAGGGAGGTCGCCTCAATGTCTGAACTCACGCGTCGCCCTCCCCATGTAGCCGCCCGCTCGTGGCTCGAACCTGTGCCCGCCATGACCCGCCTCTCGTTCCGCGGCGGCGCCGATGCAGTTGCCGCTGCCACTCGTGGTTTCGGAGTCGAGTTGTCCACAACCGCGTGCCGTGCGAGCACGAATGGCACGCGTACCGCATGGTGGCTGGGCCCTGACGAGTACCTGCTGGTCGCCCCGGAATCCGAGGCGGATGCCGTGCGGGCAGAACTTGCTGCTGCCCTTGGTGACCTGCCGCACTCCATCGTCGACATCAGCCATCGTCACGCAGCCTTCCGCGTCACGGGACCGAGCTCCGCTTGGCTTATGAACACCGGATGCCCTCTGGACCTGGATCTCAGCGCCTTCCCGGTAGGCATGTGCACCCGCACGGTCTACATGAAGTCCGAGATCTACCTCTGGCGGGCCGCCGCGGACGTGTTTCACGTCGAGGCGTGGCGCTCGTTCACGCCCTATGTTGTGGGCCTCCTTGAGGAAGCGGCATCGGAGTGCGCTGCCTAATGCGTCGCAACGGACGGGAGCGAGCCGGTCGTTCCCACCCGTTCATTGGGCCTCTTGCCGCACTGTGCCTCTTGGGCGGGTGCACCCAGGATGACACATCGCAGAGAACGGTCAGCGTCTACAACTGGGCTGACTTTATCGGCAAGCACACGCTAGAGGATTTCGAGAAGAGCACCGGCATCAAGGTGGACTACGAAACCTTTGATGCCGACGCGACAGTTGAAGCAAAAATGCTTGCCGGCGGGTCAGGATACGACGTCGTCGAGACCTCAACGCTGCTTTTCAGTCGTCAGATCAAGGCGGGAGCCTACCTTACCCTTGATCACAATCGACTCCCCGGCCTGAAGAACATTGACTCCAAGGTTCTCGAGTTATACGCCAGGTTTGACCCTGGAAATGCCCACGCAGTCCCTTACCTGCACTCCCTCAATGGATTTGCTTACAACGTCAAAATGATTCGGGAGCGAATGCCAGACGCTCCGGTGCATAGCCTTCGGATGATCTTTGATCCGGAGATTGCCAGTCGGTTTGCCGATTGCGGTATCACGTTTGTCGACTCCTCCCGTGACGTGCTGCAGTTGGCCCTCGTCTACCTCGGCATCGACCCCAATACGACTCACCGGGAAGACATGCAGGCGGCTGAACGCTTGATCCTCAAGGTACGGCCTTACATCCGTACCTTCGATTCCGCGGAGTACATCAACTCCCTCGCCAACGGCGAGAGTTGCATCGCGATGGGATGGTCAAGTGATTACGCCACGGCACTGGCACGCGCGCGGGCGGCGGGAATACACCTGGACCTCGCCTTTACCGTACCGCAGGAAGGGACGAACGCGGACTACAGCGCATTCCTGATCCCCGCTGACTCGAAGCATATTGATGAAGCCTACGAATTTCTAAACTTCATACTGAAGCCAGAAACAATTGCCGACATCACGAATGACATCTATTACGGCAACGACAATCGCGCCGCAGATCATCTCATTCGTGCGGAAATTCGCTCGAATCCCGCGCTCTATCCCACTCCTGAGATTGCAGGGCGTATTTTCCTCTCTGCGGAAGTCTCTCCGGCGTTGGAACGGCTCGTAACCCGTACATGGACCCGGATCAAAACTGCACATTGAGTTTTGGTTCTCCGGGATGACGGCACGTTCCATACAGGCATAAAAATCCGCCCGCTTCCGACGGTCTCGTAACAGCCCCTGACCCGGAAACTATCCCGGGTCAGGGGGTTGCACTGACGTTAACCGCGCAGGCGCGCATTCGCTGGATCGTAGAGCGGCTCCACACCCACGACTGCCTTGCGTTTCTCGCCCAGAATTCCGATCGTGAGCTCCTGCCCTTCGACCGCAAGGTCAGTCCGGATATAGGCAAGCGCGATGCTCTTGCCGATCCGGTACCCAAATCCGCCGGAAGTGACAATGCCAACGACTTCGTCGCCCAGATAGACCGCTGATACGGCGGAGGCGTCAGCGTCGTCCGCATCTACGATGAGCGGAACAAAGCGTTCCTTAGGCCCGGTCACAGCCTCCTTCCGAAGAGGCTCCTGACCAATGAATCCGCCTGCCTTGTCGAGTTTGACGAAGCGATCCAAGGACGCCATGAACGGCGTGTAGTCCGTGGTCAGGTCCTGCTTCCACGAGCGGTAGCACTTTTCAAGACGCAGGCTGTCCATCGCGTAAAGGCCAAAGTCCGCAATGCCGAATTCCTCGCCGGCCTCGAACAGCAGGTCGTAGATCGAGGCGACGTGTTCGACCGGAATGTGGAGTTCCCAGCCCAACTCACCCACGTAGTTCACGCGCATCGCCAGCGCCTTGGTGTAACCAATGGCGATCATGCGGACGCTGAGCCACGGGAAGGCAGCATTCGAGAGGTCGGAGGTCGTCAATTTGGCCAACACGTCACGCGACTTTGGACCCACGAGAATGAGGGTTCCATAGCGGGCCGTCTCGTTGGTGACCCGAACCGAGCCATCGGCCGGCAAGTGCTCGTGCAGCCAGTGCAGATCGTGGCGCTCACCCGACGCGGCGCTGATCAGCCAGTAACGACCCCCACCGAGATTGGTCACCGTCATTTCAGTGACGATGCCGCCGCTGGGCGCGAGGAAGTAGTTGAGCGCGGTACGGCCTTCCTTCGGCAAGACGCCGGTGATCATGCCGTCAATCCAGGCAGCGGCTCCGCTTCCGGTCACCTCGAATTTCGTGAACCCCGGCAGGTCAAGGACCGCGACACGTTCGGCGACGGCCGCCGACTCACGCGCAACCGCCTGATGCCAATGGCAACGACGGAAGGAGGTATCGGTGCCCCCGGTATCTCCTGGCTTGGCGAAGTAGACAGCACGCTCCCAGCCACCCCGGGCACCGAAGACGGCCCCCTTGGCCTTCAGACGATCGTAAAGGGGCGACGCTTTCGCGGGCCGACCGGCCGGGCGCTCTTCCTGGGGATAGCCGATCCCGTACTCGTGTTGATAGGTCTCGATCGCCTTGGCCAACGTAAATTTGTCGTTGGCGTGCTCGAGGTAGCGTCGGTGGTCAAATGGCCACATGTCCCACTCGGGGTGTCCATGGACCACCCACTCCGCGATCGACTTGCCGGCACCCCCTGCCTGGGCGATACCAAAGGTGAAGGCACAGCAGTGGTAGAAGTTTTTCAGGCCCGGCGCAGGACCCATGAGCGGATTTCCATCCGGCGCATACGGGATCGGTCCGTTGATGACGGTCTTGATACCCACACTGCCCAGAATCGGAACCTGGCCGATCGCACGCTCGATGTAATCACCCAGGCGATCGAGGTCATCCTCGAACAACTGATTCGCGAATTCCTCCGGAATGCCGTCGAGCCAATGGGCTTTGGCGTCCCACTCATAGGGTCCGAGCAGCAGAGAATGCCGTTCCTGACGCAGGTAATAGCTCACGTCGGGATCGCGCACCAAAGGCAGGCGCGCGGTGCCACGAGCCACCAGTTCGGGGATGTCTTCGGTGATCATGTACTGGTGGGAGAGCGTGACAATCGGCAGGTACTCCCCGACCATCGCGGCGATCTCGCCGCCGCGATAACCGGCCGCATTGATCACCACTTCCGCCGTGATGTCGCCCTTGTTCGTGGTCAGCTTCCACTCACCGGACGAGGTGCGATTGATCGCCGTCACCTTCGTGTTGCGGTAGATCTCCGCACCACGGTCGCGCGCACCCTTGGCAAGTGCCTGGGTCAGCTGCGCAGGATCGATATCGCCATCGTAAGGATCGTAGAGCGCCGCCTTGATATCGCTGACGTTCATGAAAGGATGCATTTTTGCGACTTCCGACGGAGTCATGAACTCAAAGTCGATTCCCTGCGCTCGCGCCTGCGCAACGACATGTTTGAACTCGTCAACACGATCGTGTTCGTGTGCGATACGGATACTGCCGGTCCGGTGATAATTGATGTCATATCCGGTCTTCTTGGACAACTCGGCGTACAGCTTGGTCGAGTGCCGCTGCAGCTTGATGGTGTTCCAGGATGTCGAGAAATTCGGACAATTTCCGGCCGCGTGCCAGGTCGATCCGGCGGTCAGTTCGTCCCGTTCGAGAAGCACGGCATCCGTGACGCCGAGTTCTGTCAGGTGGTAAAGGGCGCTGGCGCCGACCGCGCCACCACCGATGATCACAATGCGTGCATGTGTTTTCATGAATCACTCACTCCGGGGCGGCAGGCCGCCATAGAAAATCGTTTAGAAAAGCGTTCAGGCCTTGATACGTTCGTTCTTTGGGTCGTAGAGCGGTTCGAGCTGAACGCGCGCACGGTAGCGACGGCACGCCACTTCCACTTCCCAGACGCCGTCGGCGAGCCACTCTTTGGTGACTCCGGACTCGCATCCGACGTAGCCCATGCCGATGGATTTGCGGATTCGGTGACCAAAAGCGCCAGATCGGATCGAGCCTACGATCTGGCCATCTTTCAGGATCGGCTCCTCGTGGTACATGAGAGGCGCGGAATCGCTATCGTCCTCAAGGCACACCTGAACGAGCCGCTTGCGGGGGGTTCCCTTGGCCTTGTGAACCAGCAGGGCCTCGCGACCGATGAACCCGCCGTCCTTGTCCCACGCAATGGTGAACGTCAGGCCTGCCTCGAAAGGGGTGTCCTCATCCGCAATGTCATGACCCCAGCTGCGATAGCCCTTCTCGACGCGGCAGGCCGCCATCGAGTGGTATCCGGCATGCTTGAGACCGAATTCGGCGCCCGCCTCGAGAATCCGTTCATAGACGTCAAGGACGTGCTCTGCCGACACATACAGTTCCCAGCCGAGCTCACCCACGTAGGTAATTCTGCTCGCGCGGACCGTGGCATATCCAATCTCGACCTCCCGCGACCACGCAAACGGATGGGCAGCATTGGAGAAATCAAGACCGGTGAGCTTTTCAAGGAGGGGACGGCTGTTCGGACCCATGAGCCCCAGCATCGCGATACCCGGGGTGACGTCCGTGATCCAGCACTGCGTCAGTCCGAGCGACTCACGGTGTTTGCGCAACCACGCCAGGTCGCGGGTCTGGCAAGCCGCCGCCGTCACCACCATGAACTCGTCGCGTGACAACCGCGTGATGGTCAGATCCGCCTCGATCCCGCCCAGTTCGTTCAGCCACTGGGTGTATACGAGCTTGCCTGCCGGCACGTCCACCTTCGACACGGAAAGACGGTCGAGTAACGAGAGCGCATCCGCACCCTGGACGAGGAATTTGGCGAAACAGGTTTCGTCGTACAGACCGACCGCGTCGCGGACCGCCTCGGATTCCGCACGGCAGGCACCGAACCAGTTCTGGCGACCGTACGAATACTCATATTTGGGATTGCTGCCCGGGGCCGCATACCAATTCGGTCTTTCCCAACCGGCCAACTCGCCCATACAAGCACCGGCCGCAACCAGGCGGTCGTGCAATGGCGTACGGCGGGCGTTACGCGCGGTCTGGTACTGGTAATAGGGCCAGTGCATCGCATACAGGAGACCCAGCGTCTCCACGGTACGATCGTGCAGGTATTTCCGGTTCTTCTGGAACGGCTGGATGCGACGGACATCGACGTCGGCTAGGTCCATCGGTGGGCGGCGGTTGACGATCCAGTCCGCGAGCACCTTGCCGGCGCCGCCACTGCCGGCAATGCCGACAGAATTGAACCCGGTGAGCAGGAACAGGTCCTTCACTTCCGGTGTCTCGCCCATGTAATAACGGTCGTCCGGCGTGAACGACTCCGGGCCATTGAAGAACAACTGGATCCCCGCGTCCGCCAGTTTTGGCATGCGCTTGATGGCCATGTTCATGATCGGCTCGAAGTGATCGTAGTCCTCCGGCAGAGAATCGAAACAGAACTCTTCGGGGATGCCTTTCATGCCCCAGGGCTTTGCCACTGGTTCAAAGCAGCCCATGAGAATCTTGCCGGCATCCTCTTTGTAATAGGCGCATTCGTCCGGAATACGCAGCACCGGCAAGTTGGCCGGCACGCCCTCCATGGGCTCCGTCACGATGTAGAAATGCTCGGCCGCGTGCAGCGGAACGGCAACGCCGACCTCAGCCGCGAGCCCATGCGACCACATACCACCGCACAGCACGACGGTATCGGCACGAATGGTGCCGTCGGCCGTTTCGACGCCGACAGCACGACCGTTCTCGACCAGAATCTTTACAACTTTAGTGTTCTCAAAGATCTTCGCGCCGCGCTGCTTGGCGCCTTTGGCGAGGGCCTGGGTGACATCGATCGGGTTGGTCTGGCCATCCTTGGGCAGGAAGATGCCGCCAACCACATCGGTCAGGTCAAGGAGCGGCCACTTGGACTTGATGTCGGACGGGGTCAAGAGATCGACCTCAAGGCCGAAGCACTTCCCCATGGACATGCCGCGTTTCAGTTCCTCGAAGCGCGCTTCCGTCTTGGCGACACTCACTGATCCGTTCTGCTTGAAGCCGGTGGCCTGACCGGTTTCGGCCTCGAGGGAGCTGTAGAGTCCCGCCGTATATTTGGCCAATTCAGTCAGGTTGCGGGTCGCTCGCAACTGTCCGACAAGACCTGCGGCATGCCATGTGGTCCCACAGGTCAGCTGCTTGCGCTCCAGCAGCACTACGTCAGTGACACCGATTTTCGTGAGGTGGTAAGCCACCGAACAGCCGGCAACACCACCACCGATGATGACGACATTAGCGTGAGAGGGAAGTGCCATGAGATTTGCCTGACCTTGTCTGGAATTTAATAGCGGGGAGGCGCGATGACCCAGAGCGACACGGACTCGACCTGCCCAGGGTTATAAGCGGAAAAGGGTTCTCCGCGTCCAATGCGGAAGCTGTCACCGGCGCGCAGTACGAAGCGTCGGTCATGGATATCCAGTGACAACTCGCCGGAGAGGACAACGCCGGACTGTTCGGCCATGCGCGACACTTGCACGTCGCCGCTGCGCGCGCCCGGCGCGAAGCGGCTCATGATGAGTTCCGCTTCACCATTGAGAGACGGTGACAACAACTCTTCCTCGATACCCGTACCCGGAAAATCGAGCCGACGCCGATGCTCTTGGCGCACCACGTAGCCGTGCTCGCTGGGTTCGCGTGGATCGTACCCTTGGAAGAACCAGCTGATGCTGACACCCAGCGCCTCACTGATGGCCTTGAGGGTGGAGATGGAAATTTCGGAACGCCCACGCTCGATCTGGCTGACGTAGCCGATCGACTTGCCAATCGCCTGCGCGAGTTCCGCGAGGCGCATGCGGCGGGCCTCGCGCAGGTCGCGGATCTGCGCCCCGAGCGACGTCGGAGTCCGGGTGGCAGGCGCTGCGGTCGGCACCTCGTCCAGCCTTGTCGTGACGGCTTCGCTCATGCCCCCTCCCGCCGATATCTTTTCACAACCAAGTGTACGACGGATTTAATATTCACAAGCGTGAAATTTTTTACCGGAATTTCATATTTTTGACTCAACGGGTGCTTGTTGGCACTCCGGGCCGCCCCCTAGACTGAAGGCCCGAAGCCCCACAGGACTACCGATGCCCCTTTCCGGCGCCCCCTCGACGATGCGCGCGGTCCTGCTGACCGGTCACGGCGGCACGGAGCGGCTGGTGCCAGGCATGGTCCCGACCCCCCTGCCAGGGCCCGGAGAGGTGCTGGTCCGGCTTGGCGGCGCTGCGGTGAACAATACCGACATCAATCTCAGGGTGGGCTGGTACTCCAAAACCGTGACCGGCGCGACCGACTCCGCAGGCCCACAGGCGGGCGCCAGCTCGGACGCCGGATGGACGGGAAACGCGCTCACGTTCCCCCGCATCCAGGGCGCAGACGGCGCCGGACGCATCATTGGGGTCGGCGAGGGTGTGTCGACGGAACGTATCGGGGAGCGAGTCCTCATCGATCCCATCCTGCGCCCGGCGGGCCTCCCCCTCTACTTCGGTTCCGACGTCCCCGGCGCCTTTGCCGAATACACGACGGTGCCAGAAGCAAACGCCGTGCAGGTTCACTCGGACCTGACCGACCCTGAACTTGCCTCGTTTCCATGCTCTTATCTCGCCGCACTGCACATGGTCAGCCGAGCCGGAGTCCGCCGTGGCCAGACGGTCGTCGTAACAGGCGCCACCGGTGGCGTGGGCACCGCACTCATCCAGTGGTGCCACGCACGCGGCGCACGAGTGATTGCGGTTGCCGAGACCGCCAAGCACTCCGCGTTACAAAAGCTCGGCGTCGAAGCCACGCTGGGTCGCGACCTCAGCCTGGAGCAGACCCTCGGGCGGGATTCGGCAGATGTCGTGCTCGACGTGGTGGGAGGAAACGGATTTCCGGATCGCCTCGCCGTATTGAAGCCCCACGGCCATTACGCAACCGCCGGCGCCATCGCAGGCCCCCTCGTCGAACTCGACCTCCGTACACTCTACCTGAAGGATCTCACGCTACACGGCTGCACCATTCCGCCACCGACACTCTTCGCGGAACTGGTCAAGGCGATCGAGACCGGCCTCATCCAACCGCTCGTGGCAATGACTTTTGATCTTGAAGATCTCGCGCTCGCCCAACAGGCGTTCCTGCGCAAGGAACATTTGGGCAAGATCGCGGTCCGTATGCCTCCGGGCAACCAGTAGCGTTACCGCTGTTCAGAGCATGCGTCGTGGAGGCGGCGGCGGCGGCCACCGCCCGAGTTTCGAGTTCCAGTAGGCCCATGAACGCTCATCCACAATCCCAGGTGGCAAGTGATCGAGCGTGGCAAGCAATTGCGCATCAGTCACAACGCTGCGGATCGTCTGAAGATCCTCAGGCGTCGCAAACCGCAATGCATAGGCCAGAAATCGAGTGCCATCCGTCAACGCGACTTCGGGACTTTCAAACCAGATGACCCGCCTCGCGATGGCACGAAACTCTGCGTCCATTGGTAGTTGGAACTTGCTCATGGATCACGCCGCGCCCGAAACAGGTTCGTGATTGCAGGCAATCGTAACGGATCGACCTGGCGCGCCGCCGCGGCGAGCCGATCACGGACCTCGCCGGGCACTGTTGCGAGATTTCCGTCACCGAAATACGAGAGCGCCTTGAGTGTGCCAAGCGGGTGCGCGCCGGGGCCGTAAATAGCCAAGGCTGCGGCACAGGCCCATTCGAGGCCCACGTCATGACCGATGAGGGCATCCAGATCGAGATAGTCCTTTGCCTCGGCGCGGACCTGAACCGTTGCGGCTTTCGTCCCGGCGAGATCCAGCAGCGAGGCTATCGGCGTGCCAGTGTCGCTTGCGGTATCCGGTGCGAGCACTTGGCCCAGGCGCGGCACACCAAAGAATGACACCTGCACCGGTGCCCCGTGATCGACCAACAGGGTCAGGGTATTTTCGCAGCGTTGGAGGACGGTAGCGCCTATCAGCGGTGGGCATCCCGCCTGAAGGGCCATCGGATCGAAGGAATCAAAGCGGAAAAAATCAAAATCAATGGACTGCCGATGACCGAGGCGCAAAGCGAGCGCGGTGCCCCCGTACAGGATCCAGCCTGGCAATCTGCCGGCCAACGCGTGCCAAAGCGCCCGCTGGGCGGGAGGCAGCACGCCAATTTGCACCGGTATTTCAGCCATGCCATCGAGTGTAAGTCACCCGGGGGCATAGCGCATCGTCAAGGGTATTGGAGCCTCTCAGCCCCCCAATCGCGACCCATCGCGGCCGCCCGAACCGGGGACGGGTCAGTAGGCAGGCTCAGATCCACCAATCCCGACCGTCCGCTCGGCAGAGCGCAACGTGTTGAACAGCAGCATCGTGACGGTCATAGGACCCACGCCACCGGGCACCGGCGAGATCAGCGAGGCTTTCTCGCGCACGCCTTCGAAATCGACGTCGCCCACAATTCTCCCGTCCGGCAGTCGGTTGATGCCCACATCGATGACGACCGCACCGGTCCGCACCATCTGCGGAACAATCAGGTTCGGCACGCCGGCCGCAACCACGAGGATGTCCGCCATCAGGGTGAACATCGCAAGATCCCGCGTCAGTTTGTGGCAGATCGAGACGGTCGCATCCTGCTGCATCAGCATCATCGCAACAGGCTTGCCAACGATATTGCTCGCGCCGACGACACAGACATTTCGCCCGGCAATCTCGACATTCTCATGCTCGAGCAGCTTCTGGACACCATAGGGCGTGCAGGGCGGGAAAACCGTCGAGCCGGTCAGCAGTCCACCGACGTTATACAGATGAAAGCCATCGACATCCTTGGCTGCCGATATCCGCTCCAGCACACTTCGAACTTCAATATGTGGCGGCAGCGGCAGCTGCACGAGGATGCCATGCACCTGCGGATCGGCGTTCAGCCGATCAATTTCGCTGAGCAGCGCTTCCTCGGAAATATCGGCGGGCATCTCGATCCGTTCCGAACGGATACCCACATCCTCGCAGGCGCGGACCTTGTTGCTCACGTAGAGCTTGGAAGCGGGATTCTGGCCGACCAGAATGACCGCAAGGCCAGGCGTCAGGCCGTGCGTCGATACGAGCTCAGCGATACGGGCTTTGTATTCGGCACGCAGTTTCTTGGCGACGGCTTTGCCGTCGATGATCCGGGCGGTCATGAATGGGATACTCGGGGGTCAGGTCAAGAGGGCCGCGATTCTACCCGCCCGAGGCGACGTCGGCATTTCCGAATTCGCATACCACGTACTCAAGACGCCAATCCCGTGCACAACGGATAAGCGCCCCGTCTGAAAGCGGCGCCGGCGTGGCCGGAAACGTCATAGCCCGGCCCTCTGGTCGAGTGCCACGCTCACGACAGACTTTACGCAGGGCGCATTCCCGAGCGCGGCAACTTCACCGGGAACTTCGCCCGGATGGCCGCATCGACTTCCTCGGGGATGTGCGACGGATAGTGCGTTGCGAGCAGGTCCTTCACCCGCTTCTCCGCGCGGTCAAGGACACTGGTCGATCCCTGCTCGATCCACTCATTCGGGCTGCGGCGATCGCCGACAGCCGGGTAGAGATACTCGGTCTGCATCAGTTGCAGGGTCTGGTCCGCCCCGAGGTAGTGTCCGGGGCCATTCAGGCAGACGTCCTTGATCACCTCGAAGGACAACTTCTCTTCGTTGACCTCGATACCCTTGATCGTGCGCTGGGCCATGCCGATCGTGTCGTTGTCGATCACTAGGCTCTCGAGCGAGTAGCCCAGCAGGCTGGCGTGCATGCCGGCCGATTCATAGATCATGTTGGCGCCGGCATTGCCCACGAGTGCGTGGTTGAGGGCCTTTTCCGCACCCGCCTGCTCGTCGGCGATCTTCGAATCGGTCATGCCCGAGGCGGTGCCGCCGGTCAGGTCGTAGAAATGGGCCATCTGCCCGGCCGCCGCAGACAGTAGGGCCTGCTCGGGGCTACCACCGGACATCGCGCCCGTGCGCAGGTCCGAGACGAAGCACCACGTTCCAAAGATTGCGGGATGTCCTGGCTTGATGGCGTTGACATAGACGAGACCTGCAAGACATTCGGCGACTTCCTGGGCCAGCGCTCCTGCGATGGCCGCCGGCGCTGTTGCACCAGCCTGGCCGGCCGACAGGAGCAGCACGGGCATGCCACCGCGCACCGCGACCTCAAGACACTTGCAGGCATCGGTCGCAAATTTCATGGGCGGAACAACGAAGCAGTTCGACTGGCTGACAAAGGGACGCTCTCTCCACTTGTCCTCGCCACCGGCGATCATGTGCAGCATCTCGAGCGACTTCTCGAGATGCTCGGGCAGCACCCAACTGGACCCGACGTGCTTCGTCGTACTCGAGACGGACGCATAACAGGTATTGAAATCCATCTCGTACGGATCCGGCAGGTCACGCGGGACCACGGCGCGCTGAAAGAAGTGGATGTGCTCCATCGCGTCGACGATGCGGCCGATGTTGAAAAGATCCTGGATGCGCGACTCGCGATAGGTGCCGTCGGCATTGACCATGTTCACCGCCGCGCCGGCGGTACCGAAGTAAACCTTCTTGCCCCATGGCTCGAGATCGAATTTCGGATCCTGTGCGTACAAGGGGAACTTGCGGCCCGCCTTGGCCAGCGTGTCCTCGACCAGCGCGCGCGGAAACAGCAGCCTGCCACGGTCGCTGAGCGTGCAACCGGCACGCGTGAGAATCTCGACGCCTGACTCGGGCGCATCGGCAAGACCGACTTCCTCGAGCAGACGCAGCGCGGTCTGGTGGATCTGCTGGATGTCCGAGTCGCTGAGCGGCCGGTACTGACCGCCCGGCATGCCTGGGACCACCGGACGCAAATGATCCGGCAGGGGACCCGAACGCTGCGCACGGCGGGCATCACGACCGGAAGGACGACGGGCTCGAACGGTGGACTCTTCAGACACGGAACGTCTCCTGAATACGGACCAGACCGGGGCCGATGATCCCCATGCCACGGCAGCGCGGAAGCGTCGCACGTTGCGCCTTTCGCCGCAGTACTGTTTTTCTACCAGAAATGAAATTTTTTATGCGGCCGGAACGCCTAAAATCCACTGGCCGACAGTCCAGTACGACGCTGAGGGACCTTCGCCATGATTCGCTCCGCCTGCACGATCGCCCTTGTGACCACCTTGTCGGCTCCGCCACTGTACGCGGACTACCATCCGATCCAGCCGCAGGCACAAGCCGCTACTGTCCGGCTCGACGGCCGCACGCTCTCGGTCGATGCCGTCGTGCAGGTGGCCCGATTCGGAGCGAAGGTGGAATTCACACAGGAGGCGCTCGACAGCATGGCCGGCAACTACGGGCTCCTGTTGGAGGCCACCGCCGAGGGCATTCCTGTTTACTGGTTCAACCGCGGCTCCGGCGACCAGCGCGAGACGGTCATCTTCGAGGGTGACGCGATGAGTCCGACCAACCGGCCGGTGGTCGAGAAGGTTCAGGAAGCCAGCTTCCGTCAGGCCGCCCTCTACGGGGTGGGACCCGAAGTCGATCAGGAGGAGATCGTCCGGGCCATGATGGTGGTACGGGCCAACTCGATGGTCCACAACGCGCCGAGCCCCGCTCTGGCGCAGATGATCGTCGACCTTTTGAACCACCGGATTACGCCGGTCGTGCGATCGCGCGGCTCTGTCGGTGAGGGCGACCTTGGCCCATTGGGCAACGTCGGAGGCACCATGATCGGGGTCGGGGACGCCTACCTGAACGGTGAGCGATTGCCGGCCCGGGAAGCCCTGCGCCGCAGCGGCCTCGTCCCGCTCAAACCCTTCGCGGCAGACGACAATGCCCTCACGAGCAGCAACGCCTATGCGGTAGGTCAGGCCGCCCTTTTGGTGTACGACGCGCGCGAACTGCTCGAGTGGACCGACCTGTCCTACGCGATGGCCCTGAATGGCATGAACAGCAGCATCAGTCCACTGAGCCTTCCCGTGCAGCGCGACCGTCCCGACCGCTGGCTGAACTGGCATGCTCAGAAAATCCTCACTATTCTGGGAGATAGCTATCTTTTCGACGCAGATAATGACCGAATCATTCAAGACCCTGAAAGTCTGCGGGCATCGTCGATCCGCCAGGCCAGCGCCTGGATGGAATGGCAGTTGCTGTCGGACAGCGTCACCTTCCAGATCAACAGCTCGGACCACAACCCCGTCGTGGCGCGCGGCTTAGGTCCCGACGACGCCAAGGAACTGGCCTCACCGCAACTGATGCACTTCTATGTCAAGGGCGGGCCGCTGAGTCGCGGCGAGCATGGCTATATCCTCTCCAACGCCAACTGGGACCCCTACCCCTTCGCGAACCGTCTGGAAAGCTTCACCATTGCGATGGACAACATGGCGGTGGCCGTGGCGGAACGGATCGAGCGCTTCCGAAACCCGTTTTTCACCAAAGTCTCGGTCGAGGAGGCGCTGCCGGACTACGCCCGCGAGGACGACGGCTACGCGCCGATCGACCTTTTGCAGCAGATTTCCGCGGACGCGGTACCGACGCCAGCGCGTGGCAGCGCCCTCGTCGGCACGGTCGAGGACTTGCAGGCGCAGACCCGCCAGAAGGTGGCGCGCGCACGCGATGCGGTATCGACCGCCCGCGAGCTGCTGGCATTTGATCTGCTGGAGGGCGCCCTCTGGATGGACGTGCGCGCGTCGCAAGTGCCTGGCCGCCATTTCGGCGCCGCGCCGACCCGCCTGTGGCAGTCCATCCGACGCCTGGCGCCCCGGCGGCAACTTTCCGTGCCGGAGCAACGCACCGAACCTGACCAATCCAAGATTGCCCGCTTCCTGACGGAACACTCGGCGCAGGAATTTGCGTCGTACCTTCTGCCGAATTGATTGCAATCGTTTGCAATCACGGGGCACCCGTTGGGGATCGCGCAACTAATTTGACCGCTCGGTAAATCCCGTTAGCGGCCGTGTTGTTGTTAAAGCGCAACTTCACAAATGTCATGAAAATGCTGTAGGTTACGCTCAGGATCTTCAGAACTGACTGACGGTCTTTTGTTTTGCTGCAACGAACTGTGTCTTGGAAGCGCACGCTTTTAGGACCACGCGGATCGGGACGAGGCTCACCGACTCTGCGAATGCCTGAGCCACCTTTTGTGAATGAGGGGAATCGCTTGAAACTTAATACCAAGCTGACCTACGCGGTCATGGCGGCGCTCAGCGCCGGCACGGGCTCCGTAGCGGTCGCCGCGACGGCTGAAGAGAGCAAGGCCACCGGCCTTGAGATCGCGGACATCGTCGTCACCGCACAGCGGCGTTCGGAAAGCATCCAGAACGTGCCTATCACCATCCAGGCTCTGAGCAGCGAAACGCTCAGCCAGTTGTCGGTGACAACGTTTGACGACATGGTGAAGTACCTGCCGAACGTGCAGTTGTCGAGCAACGGCCCGGCGCAGGGCAACATCTTTATGCGCGGCCTCGCCCTCGGTTCGGCAGGCACGCAGTCCTCCGGCACGATCGGCCTGTACCCGAACGTCGCTGTCTACCTTGACGAACAGTCGGGTCAGTTGCCGTCGCGTAACCTCGACGTCTACGCCGCCGACCTTGAGCGCGTCGAAGTTCTCGAGGGTCCGCAGGGTACCCTGTTCGGCGGTGGCGCCCAGGCCGGTGTGGTCCGCTACATCACCAACAAGCCGAAGCTGAACAAGTTCGAAGGCGCCTTCGACGCCAGCTACGGCACGACCGCCCACGGCGACCCGAACTCGGGCTTCACCGCGACCCTGAACCTGCCGATCATCAACGACAAGTTCGCCGTTCGAGCCGTGATGTACAACGAGACCCGCGGTGGCTACATCGACAACGTGGCTTCGACGTTCACCCGTCGCAACACCGACCTCGGCATCTACTACGCGAAGTACGCCGGTGGCGTGCCGCCGGATAGCGTGGTCATCAACAACAACTCCATCGTCAAGGACAACATCAACTCTGTGAAATACCAGGGTACGCGTGTGTCCGGCCTCTGGCAGTTCAACGATGACTGGAACCTGCTCGTGTCGCAGTCCTATCAGGACGTGCACGCGGACGGCGTGTTCTATCAGATGCCGAAGGGCTCGGAAAACCAGGCTCTTTCGCCCTACGAGGTCACCCTGTTCAACAACTCGTTCAACACGGACAAGTTCTCGAACACGGCCTGGACCCTGAACGGCAAGCTCGGTGCCCTGCACGCGGTCTACACCGGCGGCTACCTCGTCCGCAAGGTCGACCAGGTGCAGGACTACACGAACTACGCGCGTGGCGTGTACGCCGACTACTACCAGTGCTATGGCCCGGGTTCGGGCGTGTACTCGGCGGCCGCCGGTTATGCGATCTACGGCACGGGTGACACGAACCTCACCTCGAAGTGCTTCTCGCCGAGCGCCACCTGGCGCGAAATCGAGAAGAACACGCACTTGACCCACGAGTTCCGCCTGTCTTCGCCAGATGACTGGCGCTTGCGGTTTGTGGCCGGTGCGTTCTACGAGAACCTGCGCATCTATGACCAGACCGACTGGTACTATAAGTCGATCCCCAACTGCCCAGCCGATGTTTCGACTTATAACGGTTATACGGGAACGGGCGGTGGAACGGGTTGCTTGGGCAACATCGCTCCGGTTCCGGGCTCGACGGTCAACAACCCGAACACCCGCCCTGACAACGACGGCTTCTTCGAAGACGTGCAGCGCGGCTACAAGCAGAAGGCGTACTTCGCGTCGGTCGACTACGATCTGATCCCGAAGACCCTGACCGCGACGTTCGGTGCGCGCCACTACGACTACGAGGTCGACCAGAAGGGTACGGTCAACACGTCGTTCGGCTGCTTCGAGGCGCCGGCCCCGTGCTACCCCTACAGCACCAACATGGACGCGGAAAAGCTGAACAGCTCGTACAAGGGCACGAAATACCGCGCCAACCTGACCTGGCACATCACGCCGGATGCCATGGTCTACGCGACCTGGTCGCAGGGGTACCGTCCGGGCGGCTTCAACCGTAAGGGAGGTTTAAAACTCAAGGACGGGACCGACCTCTACACAGCGTCCAATGCCCCTAGACCGAGTCTGATCGGCACGCCTATCCCACAGTTGTCGCTACCGCTGACTTTTGCGCCTGACACGCTTGAGAACAAAGAAATCGGCTTCAAGACCGAATTCATGAACCACCGCGTGCAGGTCAACGGCTCCATCTACCAGGAAGACTGGAAGAACGTTCAGACGGGCATTTTCAACCCAGCCTCCGGACTCGGAAACCTAACTTTCGCACTCAATGGCGCGGACTACCGTGTTAAGGGTGCCGAGTTGCAGGTAACCGCTCGCGTGACCCAAGGCCTCACTGTGACCGGATCGATGTCGTACAACGACGCGACGCAAGTGAACTCGCCGTGTCTGGTTGATAACATCGCGGCCAGCAAGAACTACGGCAAGTGCATCACCTATAAGGGCGGCGGCATCCTCGGAGACGCGACACCCATCACCAACGCTCTCGGAAGTCCGGGCACACCGACCGCATACTCACCGAAGGTCCAGTTCAGCGCCCACGCGCGCTATGACTGGTCGGTAGGTGAGTACGCCGCGTTCTGGCAGGTGGGTGTCGTTCATGTCGGTGACATGTACAACAACACCTACACCAGTCCAGACGTTAACGGTGACAACCCGGCCAATCTCCAGGCTGTCGCCACCACGCTGCTGCGCTTCCACATGGCGGCGTACACGACGTACGACGCGGCGGTGGGCGTGGCCAAGGACAACTGGAACCTCCAGCTGTACGGCCAGAACCTGACCGACGAGAATGCGTCGACCTTCACCTCGACCGCCCAGTTCATCAAAACGGAAGTACCGCTCCGTCCACGTGTGCTCGGCATTCGGGTTGGCATGAAGTTCTGATCCTTCGGGGTCAGTAAAGCTGCAGCCGGCCTATGGCCGGCTTGCAGTAGAATCTGAGGCGGGCAGCAGTGCCCGCCTTTTTTTTGGTGCCGCATGACTGACACGACCGCCGCCGACGCCCCCTCCCCTGTGGAGCTGGAGATCCAGCGCATCCGCGGGCTCATGGAAAAAGGGCAGTTCGCCGAAGCCCTGCCTGCGGCAGAATCCCTCGCGGCCACCGTTCCCCAGAACCGCGACGTGCTGTACCTCGTTGCCGTCTGCCAACGCTATCTGCACCGCATTGCAGACGCGCTCACGACCCTTGGGGAACTTGAAAAGTCCCACCCGCGCTTCAGCCTCCTGTACCAGGAACGGGGTCACTGTTACGTCGCGCAGCGCGACGCACCCAACGCCATCCACGCGTACCAGCAGGCCGTGAACCGCAATCCCGCGCTCGTCTCCAGCTGGACAAAACTGGTCACGCTCTACCGCATGACCGGCCAGCAGGACAACGCACAGACGGCCGCGGCGCACATCGAGGTCACCTCGAAACTCGCCCCCGAAGTACTCACCGCCACCGGTCTCTTCGCAGATGGCGACCGGACGGCCGCAGAGCGGATCATCCGCCCCTATCTCCTGCGCAAACCCGATGATGTCGAGGCGATGCGCCTGCTGGCCCGCATCGCCCTCGAACTCGATGTGCTGGATGACGCGGACCTGCTGCTGGCCAGCGTGGTTGAACTCGCCCCCGACTACCGCGCTGCGCGCTATGACTATGCACGCACCCTGCTGAAGCGTCACAAGCATGCGGCAGGCGTCGAGCAACTCGAAATCCTCCTGAAGGCGGAACCGGACAACCGGACTTACCGAACTTCCTACGCCACCGCCTGGGTCGGCATGGGCGACCATGAAAAAGCGCTGACGCTGTATCGGGATTTGCTGGTCGACGCACCGCGTGCGCCCGACATCCTGCTCTCCATCGCCCATACCCTGAAAACGCTCGGCCGGCAGCCGGAAGCGATCGACGCGTACCGAGAGGCTGCAGCCTCTCGACCTCATTTCGGTGATGCGTACTGGAGTCTTGCCAATCTCAAGACCTACCGTTTCACGCCCGACGAAATTGCCGCCATGCAGGCGAGCGAGGCGTCAGAGGAGATCCAGACGGATGACCGCCTGCACATGTGCTTCGCGCTCGGCAAGGGCTTCGAGGATCTCGGGGACTACGCCCGTTCCTTCGAATACTACGAGCGCGGCAATGCACTGAAGAAAAGCGACAGTCCGTACCGGGCTGAATTCGTCGAACAGAACACCACCGAACAAAAAAATGTCTGCAGCGAGTCCTTCTTTGCAGCTCGGCGCGGCTGGGGCTGCCAGGACGCCGATCCGATCTTCATCGTAGGGCTGCCGCGGGCAGGTTCCACGTTGCTTGAACAGATTCTCGCCTCCCACTCGCAGGTGGAGGGGACGATGGAGCTGGCGGACATCGCCACCGCCGTGGTGGAACTCGAGGGGCACAACAAGGACAACGTCCATCGCGTGTACCCCAAGGTACTCGAAACCCTCGAGGATGCCGATTTTCGCCGTCTGGGCGAGAAATACCTCGCGGACACTCGGGTCTACCGCAGCGGCAAGGCGTTCTTCATCGACAAGATGCCGAACAACTTCCGGCACATCGGACTCATCCACCTGATGCTGCCCAATGCCAAGATCATCGACGCGCGCCGCGAACCGATGGCCTGCTGCTTCTCCAACTTCAAGCAGCTGTTTGCCTCGGGACAGGACTTCACCTATTCGATTGAGGACATCGCGCGCTATTACCGGACGTACATCGAACTCATGGACCACTGGGAGAGCGTGCTCCCCGGGCGCGTCCTGCGGGTACAGCATGAGGACGTGGTCGACAACCTAGAAACCAACGTCCGGCGCATCCTCGATTTCTGCGGCCTGCCCTTTGAACCTGGCTGCGTCGAGTTCCACAAGACCAAGCGCAGCGTCCGGACGGCCAGCTCCGAACAGGTCCGCCAGCCGATTTTCCGCGATGGCCTCGATCAGTGGCGCAACTTCGAGCCCTGGCTTTCACCCCTCAAGTCGCACCTCGGAGAACTCGTTCCGTGAGCGAGCGTCGGCCCGGACCGCGCCGACGCGACGAGGCCCGCGCCCGTCCATCGGCCCAGTTCGCGCCGTTGCCGGCGCTTCGTCCGGCAGGGCCACCGCTTGAGCTTCTGTCAGGAGAGCAGGTCGAGCGCATCCTCACGACCGCTTTTCGCATCCTTGAGGAACTGGGTCTTGAGATCCGAAGCCCCAAGGCACGCCAGCACTTCCGGGCGGCAGGAGCGCTCGTCGACGAGGACACGGGTCTTGTGCGCATCGGCCGCGACATCGTGGAGGCGCAATTAGGTCACGCGCCCGCCGAATTCGTGCTGCATGCCCGCAATCCTGAGCGTCACCTTCACGTGGGTGGCAATGCGGTCAACTTCGGCCCGGTGCATGGCGCGCCCAATATCCGTGACGGGCGCGACGGTCGCCGCTACGGCAACCTCGAAGCCTTTCGCACCATCCTGAAGCTGACGCATCGGCTCGGCGTGACACAGTGGCAGGGCGGCATCGTGGTCGAGCCGACCGACCTGCCGGTCGCATTGCGCCATTTGGCGGCGTATCAGGCACATATCGAATGCTCGGACATCGTCTGGGCCGCGCGCGGGGTTGGCGGTACACAGGCAGAGGACGCGCTCGCCCTCTCGGCCATCGAGCACGGCTGTCGAGTCGAGGACCTCGCCTCACGCCCTACCCTGCTGACCGTCACCAACGTCAATTCACCGCGGCGCGTGGACGAGGAAATCCTCGACAACATCATGATCATGGCCGCCCATGGCCAATGCGTGGTCGTCACTCCGTTCACCCTGATGGGCGCCATGGCGCCCGTGACGCTGGCAGGCGCCCTGGCGCAGCAGACGGCAGAGGCGCTGGGCATCGTCGTGCTTTGCCAGCTTGTCCGGCCTGGCAGCCCCTGCGTACTCGGCGGGTTTACCTCGAACGTCGACCTCAAGTCCGGATCCCCTGCGTTCGGCACACCGGAGTATGTCCAAGGGGTCATCGCGAGCGCCCAGATTGGCCGTCGGCTTCGACTTCCCGTGCGTACGAGCGCGGTCAACGCCGCCCCCTGCGTGGACGCCCAATCGACCTACGAGACCGCCTTTGCCCTGCAGGCGGCGATCCTGTCGCACAGCCACCTCGTGAGCCATGCCGCCGGCTGGCTCGAGGGTGGTCTCTCGGCCAGTTACGAGAAGATCATCGTCGATGCGGAACTCATCCGTCACTGGGCAGGCATCCTGAACCCCATCGCCTGCACGGATGACGATCTGGGCTTTGACACCATTCGCGAGGTGCCGCCCGGCGGGCATCACTTCGGTACCGCGCACACCTTGGCGCGCTACCAGACGGCTTTCTATCGGCCGCTCCTGTCGGACTGGTCGAGCTTCGAGGCATGGACCGAAGCGGGCAGTCAGGATGCCACCGCACGTGCGACCCGCCTTTGGCCGAAACTCCTCGAGGACTACGTGGCGCCTCCCCTTGATCCTGCCGTGCGCGAAGCCATGCTGGACTACATCGCCCGCCGCACGCTGGCCCTTTCCCCGTGACCGGCTGGCTCGCCAACGCCCGCATGTACGCGGTCACCCCTGCGGTGGAACACGCGTGGCAGCAGGTGATCGCAAACGTGGCCCGCGAGGCGGAGGTGGAACTTCGATATGTCCCCTATCCCGCTCCCCAGCCCTTGGAGGACCTCTGGAACCGTCCGGATTTGGGCTGTGTGCTCATGTGCGGGTATCCGATCGCCCTGCGCCTTGCGCCCGTGGTGCCGATCGTGGCACCTGTTCCTTCGATGGAGTGGGCCGAGGGCCGGGCGGTCTACCGCTCGGACCTCATCGTCCGTGCCGACGCGCCGTTCCGGACGCTCGAGGACACCTTCGGCCATCGTGCAGCCTGGACCGTCCGCCACTCGCACTCAGGATTCAATGCCTTCCGGCACCACCTGCTGAAATACCGCAGCGCACTGCGCACCCGGCTGTATCGGGAAATGGTGCCGGATATGGTCACCGCACGCGCCATTCTGGATGGCGTACGCGAGGGGCGGTTCGACGTCGGGCCACTGGATGCCTACTGGCATTGGCTGATTGCCCGGCACGCCCCCGAACTGACCTCAGGCATACGGGTACTTGAATCGACCGCCGTGGCTCCGATGCCCGCCTTCGTCGCATCCGCCGGCGCGCCTGAGGACGCCGTTCTACGCCTCAAGTCAGCCTTTGCCGCCGCCGATCAGCAGCCCTGGTTCGGCCGGTACCAGGCGGATCTGGGTCTGAATGGTTTTGCGCCGGTCAGCCAGGCGGATTTCGCCGTCACGCTTGAGCGTGATGCGGCCGCCCACGCCGCGGACTATTCCACGCCGGCCTGACAGTCAGCCTGGCGGAACACGCCCGGTGGGATGCACGGCGACGTCATGGCCGCGCAACAGATAACGGCGCGCCAAGGCGAAATAACTGCGGTAGTACAACCCGCCATTCAGGCGCAGCAGCTCGTCGCGCCGCTGCCGGTATCGCCTCTGATAGGCATACCACGGAATGAGCGGTTCATCGTGATGCAGGACGTGCAGGTTGTTGTAGAGAAAGAGGGGCCCGAAGAACCAACTGCGCTCGACAATCGCAATCCGCTCATGCACGGCAGGGAATGCGCGGTGTTCGGCATAGGAGCGTACTGAACCGAGGCTCTTGCTGGGCCAGACGACTGCAAGCAGATAGATCCAGAACGGGATACCGCAGACAACGGTCACCCAGTAGACGACCGGCAGGCACAGAAGCAGGTGAAAGGCCCATGCCCCACCCACGCCGGGCTCGCCGCGCCGGATCGCGCGCCATTCACCACGCCAGTACATGAGGATATGCATGGGCGCGCCGACCGTCACACGCCCCAAGAGGGTCTGGTCGAGGCGCCACAAAAGCCTCATGAACGGCGACATGCCCTCCCACTGTTCCGGCGTCAGGTAGTAGGACTCAGGATCGTCCAGCGGATCGGTCAGCCGTTCGTTGTTGTGATGCTTGAGATGCAGACGCTTGTAGCGCGCGTAGGGAATCCACAGCGAGATTGGAATCCTGCCAATCAGGTCGTTGATGGTCGCCCAGCGTGTCGGATGGCCATGCAGCACCTCATGCTGCAGGGAACCGTGCCATGCCGTCAGGATGGCCAGCAGCGGCAAAACCACGACCGCCGGCCAGACGCCATACACCGTTGTGAGACCGAGCCAACCGCCATAAATAAACGCAGCCAGCAACACCGTCGGCCATTCAATGACCGGAGCCCCCGCATAGCGGGCCCGCTCAGGCAGCAGAAAGGTGTTTCCCGTCATCCCTCAACCCGAACAACCGTCACAGCATCCAGTCTAGCCGAAGCCGCGCACCGGCCGCAGAGGACAAACCGCAATCATGTCCTCACACGAGGCTCAGGCCCCGCAAGCAGTCCGAGGGCGTCGTGCAGCAGCATCGCCATCAGTCCGGTCAGAAGCCCCCCCTGCAGCACGAAGGCGCTGTTGTCGGACAGGAGCCCTGCAATGATGACCTCGCCGAGGCCCTTGGCTGCGACCGTAGAGCCGAGTGTCGCCGTGCCCACGCTGATCACGACACATTGCCGCAACCCCTCGACGAGCCATGGCCGTGCCAGCGGCAATTCGATGCGCCACAATCGCTCGGCAGGACCCATGCCGACACCGTCGGCGGCCTCGAGCACGGCTGAGGGCAATTGGGTAAGGCCCGTCAGGGCGTTCTCGAAGACCGGCAGCAGGCCGTAGGCCGTGAGCGCGATCAGCGCCGGGCGCATTCCGAATCCCACCAGAGGGACGGCGACCGCAAGCACGGCAACCGGCGGAAAAGTCTGACCTATCCCGACCAGCGAGCGAGACATCGGCAGGAAGGCGCGTCCCGCGCCCCGTGTCACCAGGACCGCCAGGACGATGGCAATCAGGGCACTGAGGGAGGTAGCAAAGAGCACGAGCCCAAGGTGCGCCAAGGTCAGCGTGAGGAGGTCCCCCTGGTCGTAGATGGCCGGAGCGCCAGCCGCAGCGAACGGCGCAAATACGAATGCGAAGGCCTCCGGCCGCAGCAGGAACGCCGCGAGCACGGCCAGAACGAGGCACCGAATCATCACCCTCATCGCGCGGCGGTTCCGTGGCGCAGAATCATGCCAAGCGTCACATGGCCCATCCGGTGCCCCTGTGCATCGCATACATTCGCGGCCTCCGCACCTGCCCAGATCAGGGCTGCGAGCGCGTCCTTCAGGCTCATGGTGACCGGCAAATCCGGTCCCGTGACAGCACCCGGCGACAGGATCGTATCCGCGGTCTCAAGAGACAAGAGCCGCAGGGCCCGGTCGGCGGTGCCCGTCAGCGCGGCAACCTGGTCTGTGGCAGGTTCGGTCAGCAGCCGTGCCGGAACGTCGTACTGCAGCAAGCGTCCGCCGTCCATGACAGCAATCCGGTCCGCCAGCAGGAACGCCTCATCCATGTCATGCGTGACGATCAGCACGGTCGTTCCCAATTGCCGCTGGATTGCCCGAAGATCCGACTGCGCCTTGGCGCGGATGACGGGATCCAGCGCTCCGAAAGGCTCGTCCATCAGCAACAGGGCGGGGTCTGCGGCCAGTGCGCGTGCAACACCGACCCGCTGCTGCTGGCCTCCGGACAGTTCGGCCGGAAGGCGCAGCGCATGGGTTGCCGGATCAAGGCCGAACAATCGGAGCAGTTCATCGGTGCGGGCGTGGATACGCGCCTTGTCCCAACCCAGCAGGCGCGGCACGGCGGCAATGTTCTCGGCCACCGTATGGTGCGGGAAGAGGCCATTGCCCTGGATGACGTAGCCGATACGCCGACGCAACACATGCGCGGGTTCCGCGGTGGTCAGGCGTCCGTCGATGCGCACAGCGCCACTCGTGGGCTCGACCAGACGGTTGATCATGCGCAGCAGCGTCGACTTGCCGGAGCCGGAGGCTCCGACAATGGCCGTCACCGAACCGCTCGGCACCGCAAGACTCACGCCGTCCACCACGGTGGACTGTCCATAGCGTTTGGTCAGCCCCTCAATCTCGATCATCCCGCCCTCCGCTGCTGCAACTGCTCGACCACGGCATCCAGCATCACACCGGCCGAGAGCGCGAGCGCCACTGTGGGCAAGGCCCCCAGCAGCACAAGATCAATGGCCGTCTGGCCGATGCCCTGGAAGATAAACGCCCCAAGGCCCCCGCCGCCAACGAGGGCTGCCACCGCAGCAAGACCGATGTTTTGGACGAGCACCACGCGTACACCCGTGACGATCGTCGGCAGCGCCAGGGGCCAGCGTATATCGCTCAGCACCTGGCGTTCGGTGAGCCCCATGCCCCGCGCCGCCTCAATCACGTCCTCAGAAATGCCCTCGAGGCCGAGCACTGTATTGGCCACCACCGGCAGCAGGGCATACAGGCACAGCGCTAGAAAGGCCGGCGCATAACCGATACCACCGATGCCCCAGTCAGCGAGCGTGGGCCACGCCGCCGCCAGTGCGGCCAGCGGTGTCATCAGCATGCCGTACAGTGCAATCGAAGGCACTGTCTGCACGCCGCTCAGCACCGCAAGCATGGGCCGTCGCAGCCAGCGACGTCCGTGACAGGCGAGCCCCGCGGGTACGCCGATGGCCACCGCAAAGAGCACCGAGCCGAACGACAAGGCGAGGTGACGGTTCAGTTCGTGACCGAAACGCCCTGCATTGGTCGCGTACTCGCGCATGACGGACACCTGCTCGAAATGCCCGCTGCCAAGCGCAAGGCCCAAGGCACACAGCGCGGTCGCCAACAGCAGCAGACGCGCGAAGGCGCGCAACCGCAGGCGGGCAACGGCGTCGGTCAGGAGCAGCAGTAACGTTGCCGTCAAACACCAGAAGCCCGGGCCGGGCGCGATCCGCAAGACGGCTGCCCCGTCGGCTCCGCGCGCACTGGCCGCCGCACCGAGCCCGTACAGGAGCACTGCAAGGGCACCGATGCTGGCGGTCAGGCGCCGCACGGGCTGCAGGCTTAGGACCGCCAGCAGCCAGAGGAGCAGAAGGGCGACACCCCACGGCAACCCACCCGTGATCAGCACGTCAAAGGCCGACTCGCCGACGCCAGGCACCACCCGGTTCGCTTTGACTATCAGGAAGGGCAGCCCACTGAACGCCCACGCTCCCGCCACCCCGAAGACGAGGCCCGGCAAGTCGGGCCGTCGGGCACTCATGGGAGAAACCCCGCCACGCGCAGGTAATCCCGGGCGACAACGGCCGGCGCCTCGCCGCCGATCTGCACCCGTTCGTTCAGCCGCTGCAGACGGTCACGATCAAGGCTGCGCATCAGCGGACCCACAACCTCTGCAATCGCCGGATACCGCTCCAGCACCACGCCCCGCACCGTCGGCACCGGCGCATAGACCGGCTGGTCATGAAGGTCATCCTCCAGCACGCGCAACCGGGCGCTGACGATTCCGCCATCCGTGCTGTAGACCATCGCCACATTGACGTTGTTGGTGCGCGCCGCCGCCGCTGCGATGGTGGCGGCCGTCTCACCGCCGGCGAGGACAATCTTCTGTTCGGGTTTGAGGTGGAATCCGTAGGTCGCCTCGAGCGAACGCAGCGTACCGGCGTTGGCAAATTCGGCCGAGCAGGCGAGCGTCACGTGTCCACCCGCACGAACCCAGCGTCCAAAGTCGCTCATGCTGTACAGGACAGCCTGCCGCGCGACGTCCTCGCGCACGGCTAGCGCCCAGGTATTGCTCGCCGGCGCCGGTGTCAGCCAGACCACCCGATGCGCCGCCAAGTCAAGGCGGGCGCCTTCCGCAAAACCTGCCGCCGCATCCTTCCAGACGGGGTCAGACGGCCGGTGGTGGAAAAAACCGGCGTTCCCCGTGTACTCGACGTAAAGATCGATTTCTCCGGCCAGCAACGCCCTGCGCACGACCGGGGTCGCTCCGAGCGTCATGCGATCGACCGTCGGAATACCGTGCGCCTCCAGCAAGAGACGGATCATCTGGCCGATCATGGCCGACTCCGTCGACAGCTTGGACGACACCACCACCGGTGGCAGCGCCATAGCCACGCCGGCGACAGACAGCGACCACAGCAACAGGAGACACAGCAGGCGGCGCAATCGGATCTCCGCAGTCGCACCAGTGGGGCGAGGCTTGACCCTGCCACCTTGGCGATTGCAGTGCACAGCGTCAAGCACCGAAGCGCTTGTCATCGCCCGCGCCGCGTGGTCACATGGGCGCCTGTCGGGCACCGCGCATCACGGCCGGGTGCCCCAGATGCAAGTTCCGCCAGATCTGTGAAGCCACCGTTGAAGCGCACGCCCAAGAACCGCTCCGATCACCCTGACAGCGGCCGTTACAGCCTTTTTCGGCTCCTGCGCGAAGGTCTGTTCGGTCATGAAGGCTGGGGACCTGCCTGGCACAAGGCCTCGCCTCGCGCTCACTACCGCGTCGTCATTGTCGGCGGCGGCGGCCAGGGGTTGGCCACCGCCCATGCCCTCTGCACCGAGCATGGCATCAGCGACGTAGCGGTACTGGAAAAAGGCCCGATCGGGCTTGGCAACGTCGGACGCAACACCACCATCGTCCGCAGCAACTACTTCCATCCGGACAACATCCGCTTCTACGAATACTCGCTGAAGCGCTGGGAACAACTGGAGCGCACGCTCAACTTCAACGCGATGGTGAGCCAGCGCGGCACGCTCAACCTGTTCCATACCGAAGCGCAGCGCGACCTTTTCACCCGCCGCGCCAACGCGATGCGCCTGCAGGGCGTCGATGCCGAGGCTCTGGACCGCAAGGAGGTCAAGGAACTGGTGCCTCTCGTCGACCTCGACCATGGCCGTTTCCCGGTGCTGGGCGGCTTCCTGCAGCCACGCGGAGGCACCGTACGTCACGACGCCGTTGCCTGGCGGTACGCACGTGCCGCATCACGGGCAGGCGCCGATATCGTCGAGCACTGCGAAGTGCGCCGCATCGTTGCCGAGCGTGGCCGCGTGACCGGCGTCGAAACCAGCCGCGGCTTCATCGGCGCCGACATTGTCTGTCTCGCGGTTGCCGGCCACTCCTCCACCCTGGCCGGCACGGTCGGCCTCAGACTGCCGGTCGAGAGCCACGTGCTGCAGGCCTTCGTGAGCGAATCGATCAAGCCGGTCCTCGACGTCGTCATCACCTATGGCGCCGGGCACTTCTACATCAGCCAGTCGGACAAGGGTGGTCTCGTCTTCGGAGGCCCGATCGACGGCTACAACACCTACGGACAGCGTGGCACGTTGCCGGTGGCCGAAGAGGTTGCCGCCGCTGGACTGACCATGCTCCCGGGACTTGGCCGCGTGCGGATCCTGCGCCAATGGGGCGGCATCATGGACATGAGCATGGACGGATCGCCGATCATTTCCCGCACGCCGGTCGAAGGTCTTATTTTGAACGCTGGCTGGTGTTACGGCGGATTCAAGGCCATTCCGGCCGGTGGCGCCGCGACGGCCCACCTCATCGCTACAGGCGAACCACACGACATCGCGCGGCATTTTGACCTTGAGCGGTTTGCGGACGGCCGCACCATCGACGAGCGCGGCGCCGGGCCGTTCCCGTGGGCGCACTGACATGCTGCGCATTCCCTGCCCGCACTGCGGAGTACGTGACGAGACCGAATTCCGCTACCGCGGAGATGCCAGCGTGCTGCGCCCATCCCCCGAGGGCGGCGAGGTGGCTTTCGCGCGCTACGTCTACGAACGAACCAATCCCAAGGGCTGGCATGCCGAGTGGTGGATGCATGCTGCCGGCTGCCGAACGGTACTGCGCGTGATCCGGCATACCGTCACGCACGAAATCCATTCGGTAACACTGCCGCAGGAAACCGCCGAGATGCCGGCGGACGGTCGATGAGCGGCGCCTCCCGCCTCTGCAGCGGCCTCTTCGAATGCACAGGCGCACCCGTGCAGTTTCGTTTCGACGGCGTGCCTTACACAGGCCGCGAGGGCGACACGCTCGCAGCCGCCCTGCTCGCCAACGGCGTCCAGGTCGTCGGCCGCAGCTTCAAATACCACCGCCGCCGGGGAATCTACACCGCCGGACCCGAGGAACCCAACGCCCTCGTGACAGTGATCGGTACCACCGGACGGGAGCCGAACAGGCCGGCCACCACCCTGCCGCTCACCGACGGCCTCAACGTCGAGAGCCAGAACCGCTGGCCCTCCCTCACGCTGGACCTGCTGGGCGCTTTCGGGGCGCTGTCCCGCTTTCTTCCCGCCGGGTTCTACTACAAGACCTTCATGTGGCCGGGCTTCGCGTGGGAGCGGATTTACGAGCCCTTGATCCGCCGCGCGGCAGGACTTGGGCGTCTGCAACCGCCCCCATCACCCCCCGCGCAGGCAGACACGCGCCACGCCCACACGGACGTGCTCGTGGTGGGAGCTGGCCCCTCCGGTCTGAGTGCGGCTTACGCCCTTGGCTCTCAAGGTCTGCGTGTGATCCTTGCCGATCAGGACGAGCACGCCGGCGGCGGCACCTGCCTTGATCCTGACTGGCATGCGTGGCGAGCGGCGATGCTGGGGCAACTCGACGCATTGCCGAGCGTGCGTCGCCTGGCCCGCACCACCGTCGTGGGCGCTTACGGTCACGGTGTGTTCGGCGCGCTCGAGACGCATGCACCTTCCAAAGACGCGGCGGGCGGCGAGACCTTGCACGTGATCCGTTGTCTCGCAACGGTGCTCGCCACAGGCTCGGTCGAGCGACTGATCGCACTGCCAGGCAACGACCTGCCCGGTGTCATGCTTGCCGGTGCGGCCCTGCGCTACCTCGTCGGCCACGGCGTTTCGATCGGCCGCAGGGCCATCGTCTTCACCAACAACGACGATGCCTATGCGACCGCGCTCGAATACGCCCGGCGCGGTAGCCCCGTCGAAGCCATCGTCGATGTGCGCGAATACTCCCCTGCGGCGGACCGGGCGCGTGGAGCCGGGCTGACCGTGTACGCCGGCGCCAAGGTCGAAGCCATCCTCGGCGACAAGGCCGTTCGGGCCGTGCGGGTGCGGGATCGCGAAGGTCAGCGCTTCACCCTGCCCGCTGATTGTGTGCTTCTCTCGGGCGGCCACACCCCGGCAACGGCACTGGCAGCGCAACTGGGCGCGGAACTGCGCTGGAACACTTCGCTCGCAGCCTTTACGCCCGATCTTGCTCCCGCATTGGGACAGGTGGCAGGGTCAGCGCACGGGGTGTGCGGTCTCGCCGCTGCCGTGCAGGACGGCCTGTCGGCAGCGCGACGCATTGCGGCGACCTTGGGACTTACTGCTTTCGAGGAGCCCTCACTGCCCGTCACCCCGGCCGATGCGCCCCGGGCTGACCTTGAACCCTGCTGGGAAATCGCAGGCAAAGGCAAGGCGTTCGTCGACCTGCAGCATGATGTGACCTGCGCCGATGTGCGCCTGGCGCGCTTCGCGTTCCTGCCGACGCTGCAATTCGAGGCGGACTACGGCATCGAAGCCAACGCCTTCGCGTTGCATAGCACCGTAGCCGCAGCCCCGGACAAAGGTCCCTTGCCGAATCTCGGCTACTTTCTCACTGTCTCGTTGAGCTTGCCGGTTTGGGATTGGGGTTCGCGATCGAGCAAGGTTCGGCAAGCCGCGCTAAAGCGCGATCAGGCGTCGGTGGATCTTTCGGTCACGCAGCGGACGCTCATCCGCAATTTCCAGGGCTTCTACAAGGAAGCTGAGACTGCCCGCACGCAAGTGGATTCGCTTCGTTCCTCGGTGGATCTGGCGGCTGAAAGTCTCCGCTTAAACGGATTGCGTTACCAAGCCGGTGAAGCTACCATCTTGGAACTTGTGGACGCGCAAACCACGCTTTTGCAAACGAAGAACGCTTACGACGACGGTTTGGCCCGTTATCGTGTTGCGCTCGCTAATC
>CAXBRZ010000002.1:0-30228 GCA_963978075.1 uncultured bacterium
ATCACGGGTTCCCCCTAGTCGCAGGGGTCGCCCAGCGCGGCCCCTAGTCGGAATAAGCGCCCTTGCGGGCGACCACGCTGTGAGCCGTGCTGCGACTCACGGAAAACGTCTCGGCAATGACCTCGAGCCGTTCCCCTCGCGCGTACATGTCGCGCGCCCGGCGAATCTGTCGTTCCGTCATCAGCCTGGGCTTAAGTGCGCGACCACGACGAGAGTCGTCCGGCGACCATCGGCGCTGCATGAGCGCGCGGCGCGCCGAAATGGTTGGGCTGCGCACCGTTGAAATCGACCGGGATGGCGATCGAGAGCGGGTCGCTCAGGTCAGCGACATACCTTAGGCCCTCACGTTCGAGTACGACCTCAGTCATGCGCTCGCATGCACCCGTTCGGTGACGTGTCCGCAGTGCCGGCAGGTGCGCCGACGCAGGTCAGCGTAAAAGCGCTCGAAGACCGGCGGCAGACTGGTTTCGATGTCTGCCACGAAAAGATGCTCCTCGTGCAGCAGGTGGTGGCACTGTGGGCAGTACCACTGAAAGCCATCTCGTTCCGAGGGGTCTCGCCGACGCTCGACGACGAGGCCTAGCGACCCTGCGGGGCGTTGGGGAGAGTGAGGGACGAAGGGCGGGAGCAGGAACACCTCCCCTGGGCCAACCGCGTAGTCGACCGGCTTGTTCGACTGCATGGTCCGCAGCGTCAGCGTACCCTCGATCTGATAGAAAAATTCGGCGCCCGGGTCAACGTGATAATCAGCTCGTGCGTTAGGACCACCAACCACCATGATGATGAAATCACCCGCTGGAAAGACTTGGCGGTTGGCGACGGGAGGCACGAGTTCGTGCCGATGGGCTTCGATCCAGCCCATGAGATTGAACGGAGCTTCGGGACGTAAGGGTGTCATATGGGTCATTATAGCGATCCGTGGGTCGGGAACCTGTTTCGCCCTGTCGGGTCAGAGCATACGGTAGGGCTGCAAATTCAAGGAGAACAGTATGGATAGCCGAAATCGTGCCCGCTGGTTCGTCCGGGCGCTCGCATGCGTTGCCGTGGTTCCCGCCGTTGTCCGGGCGGATGACGCGCCACAGCAAGTGCCGGCGGAATGGCGGTATCACGAACACCTTCTGACCTACACCGGTTTTACCACGTTGTATTCCTGCGACGGACTGGAGTGGAAGCTCAAGCTGCTGCTCAAGTCAGCAGGCGCCCGGGATGACCTTTCTGTGCGGGCAACCTGCAGTGATCCGACCGGCATGCCTGGGCGTCTGGTGACGGCGAGACTGAAGTTTTCCACGCTCGCTCTGCCTGGCTCCCCTGCCATGGCGGGCGAAAAAGCCAACCCCGACAAGCCGCCCGTCCCGGCCATGGGCGAGTGGCGCAGCGTCAAGTTCGCCCAGCGCTCACCGCGTGATCTGGAGGGTGGGGACTGTGAACTGGTCGAGCAGTTTGACCGGGAGTTGTTGCCGTACTTCACCGTGCGCAATCGCAAGGAGCACATGTCCTGTACACCGCACCAGGTGTCAGCCTTTGGCATTGATCTTACTTTCGAGGCACTGGCGGCACCCAAAGTGGCCACGCCCGCGAAGCCGTAAGCTCAGCCCTCGTCAGGCGGCGGTCCTGAGTCCCTGCTGAAAGGGCCGGGCTCCGTCGCCAGAGGCGCACGACGGTCCAGCCGGTAGGCGGTCAGTTCACGGCCCCAGACACAACCGGTGTCCAGTCCGATGACGCCGTGACCTTCGTACAGGCCGAGCGTTGACCAGTGCCCGAAAACAAGGCGGGTACGGCGGCTGCGCCGTTCCTTGAGCGCAAACCAAGGCTGGGTATCCGGTGGCGCCAACCGCGGATGCAATTTGAACTTGAACACTGCGCGTCCGCGGTGGTCGATCATCCGAAGTCGGGTAAAACAGTTGACGGCAAATCGTAGTCGCTCGATTCTGGACATTCGAGTCGACCAACGGTCCGGTTCATTTCCGTACATGCGCTCGAAGAAGGACTCGCCGTCCTCCCTGAGGGCCGCGGAGACTTCTGCTGCCGCACGGCGGGCGTCTGCAACCGACCACTGGGGCGGCAAGCCCGCATGCACGAGTGCGGTGCGCAGGCCAGGGTCGTGGTGGAACAGCGGGCGCGTGCAGAGCCACGACAGGAGTTCGTCCCTGTCGCTCGCCTTCAGTATGTCCTGCAGGGTGTCTCCCGGTCGCTGCCCGCGACCACCCCGCGCGGCGACGGCGAGCAGGTGCAGGTCGTGATTGCCAAGCACCGTGATGGCGGAATCTCCGAGAGAGCGGACATAGCGCAGCGTTCCGAGCGAATCCGGACCACGGTTCACCAGGTCCCCGGTCAGCCACAGGGTGTCGCGCCGTTCGTCAAAACGGATCCGGTCCAGCAGTCGTTTGAAGGGATCAAGGCAGCCCTGCAGGTCACCGACCGCCCAGACGGCCATGGTCAGTGCACCTGGCCCGGCACGGCCAGCCTGAATGGCGCTATCGGGGCATCAAAGCGACGGCCGCGATCATCCACCATGCCGTATTTGCCCTGCATCACGCCGACGGCCGTTTCCAACACGCAGCCGCTCGTGTAGCGGAAGGCTTCGCCCGCCTTGAGCACGGGCTGCTCGCCCACCACGCCTTCGCCCCGGACTTCCTGCACCCGGCCGTTGGCGTCGGTGATGACCCAGTGTCGGTTCAGCAGTTGAACGGTATGTTTGCACAGGTTGCGAATGGTAATCGTGTAGGCATAGGAATATCGCTGCTCACCGGGATCCGAATGCTCCGGTATGTACTGGGTCTCGATGCTGATCTCAATCGTTGCGGTGTCTTCCATCGATGTTCTGCTCAGGTCGGGGGCGCGGTGCGGGCCAGCGCTGCAAATTCGAAGGGTGCAAGTGTCTCGGCACGCCTGGTGGAGTCGATGCCACACTCGGCGAAGCCTTCTGCCGTTACCTTCCCGGCAAGGGAATTGCGCAAGGTCTTGCGTCGCTGTCCAAAGGCGGCTGTCACGACCGTCGCAAATCGCGCCGGATCGGGAATCGCAAACGGGGGCGTCGCATGGGGTACCACCCGCACGATGGACGAGTCGACCTTGGGTGGAGGCCGGAAGGCGCCCGGACCGACGTCAAACAGCCGAGTGCATGTGCAGTAGGCTGACAGCATCACCGTCAGTCGGCCGTAATCGGCACAATCCGGTGCCGCCGCCATGCGCATCACAACTTCCTTCTGCAGCATGAAGGTCATGTCAACAATCACCCCGCGTGCCTCAAGAAGGTGAAAGAGAAGCGGTGTGGAGATATTGTAAGGAAGATTGCCGCAGACTCGCAGGCGTCTTCCGCTGGCGAGCGTAACCAAATTCATACTAAGTACGTCACCGCTGTGGATTGTCAGGGTGCCTGCCCCATCGCAACTTCGTTGCAGATGCGGGATGACGTCCCGGTCCAGTTCGATCACCTCGAGTGCGCCTGCGCGCTCCAGCAATGGACGCGTCAGCGCACCAAGTCCCGGTCCGATTTCAATCAGCGCCTCGTTGGGCCTCGGGTCGATCGCCTCGACGATTCTGCGGATGACATTCTGGTCGTGCAGGAAGTGCTGGCCGAAACGCTTGCGGGCCTGGTGGCCGCGTTCGCCGCCCTTGGTCATCGGACGCACCGCAGGGCGAGTTCAAGTGCCGCGGCGAGACTGCCGGCGTCGGCACGGCCCGTGCCTGCAAGTTCCAGGGCGGTGCCGTGATCGACGGAGGTGCGCACGATGGGCAGGCCCAATGTCACGTTCACACCACGGCCAAATCCGGCGTACTTCAACACCGGCAGTCCTTGGTCGTGATACATGGCCAGCACCGCGTCGCCTTGCTGCAGGTGATGCGGCGTGAAAGCCGTGTCTGCCGGTAGCGGGCCTATCGCGTTGACGCCGCGCAACCTCGCCTCGTCAATGGCCGGCGCGATCACTTCAATTTCTTCGCGCCCGAGATGGCCGCTCTCGCCCGCATGCGGATTGAGTCCGAGCACCAGAAGACGGGGTGAGGGGATGGCAAAGCGGTCGCGCAATCCGTCCCTGAGCACCACCAGAGTCTCGGCAAGATCATGTCGGTTGATGGCCCGCGGAACGGCAGCAAGCGGAAGATGGGTGGTGGCCAGTGCTACCCTCAGGTCTCCTGCCACCAGAAGCATGACCGGACGCGCTATTCCGCAACGGGTGGCAAGATATTCCGTATGACCTGAAAACGCGATGCCCGTATCGGCAATGACACTCTTCTGCAGCGGTGCCGTCACCATGGCCTGGTAGGTTCCGGCCAGACATGCGTTGACGGCAAAGTCCAGGGTGCCAAGGACATAGGGCGCATTGGCACAATCCAACCGCCCGGGGATTACCGGCCTTGCAAGTTCATGCGCGCAGACCTGCATGACCCCAGGCACATGCGCACCCGGAGCCTCCGGAGCGATTCGAGTTACCTTGACGTCGAGGCCTAGCGCCGCGGCGCGATCCCTTAGAAGATCCAGATCACCGGCAAATGCCAAGCGGCACGGCCAAGGCCGTGTCGCGATCATCAGCGCGATGTCCGGCCCGATCCCCGCCGGTTCGCCGGTCGTGACGACGATGGCGGGCAGCGCGGCCATCGCAGTCCTGTCAGCTGCGGTAGTCGACGTAGGCCTCGTCGCGCAGTCGACGCAGCCATAGTTCTGTTTCTTCGTCGAGCTTGCTGGCCCGGATCTGCTCGTAGGCGCGGCGACGTCGCTCGTCCGTGCTCATGTCTTGTGCGCGATGGCCCAGCATCTGGATGATGTGCCATCCGTATTGTGTCCGCACGGGTTGGCTGATTTCGCCATCTGCGAGCTTCGTGAGTGCCTGTTCGAATTCCGGTACGAACGTGCCGCTGCCGGTCCATCCCAGGTCACCACCCTCGGCACCGGACCCCGGGTCTTCTGATACCGCCTTTGCGATGGCGCCGAAATCATCGGTTCCTGCTGCGATTCGGTCGCGGATCGTCTGCAGGCGTCCACGCACGGTTTCGTCGTCCTGCAGTTCACTGGTCTTGATCAGGATGTGGCGCGCGTGGGTCTGGTTGACGATCAGCGGATCCTTGTCGCTGCGCGTTTCATTGACGCGGATCAGGTGAAAACCGGACGGTGTGCGGACCGGCTCCGAGATTTCGCCGGCCTGCATCTTGCCAACGATATCGCCCATGAAGGTCGGCAGTTCGTTGCCCTTGCGCCAACCCAGGGCGCCGCGTTCCAGTGCCGTCTGGGCCTGCGAGTACGTAACCGCGAGCTGACCGAAGTCTTCGCCCTTGGTGGCACGTGCACGGATGTCCTTGCTGAGTTTTTCCGCCTGCTCAAGCTGCGCGGGCGTGGCCGCCTCGGGCAGCGCAATCAGGATGTGGGAAACGTTATAGGACACGTCGGCGTTCTTGTTGGCGTCCTGCTTGGCAAGGAACTGGTCGATTTCGCGCGGGCTGACGTAGATGCGGGCCAGCACGTCACGCTGTCGCAGTACCTGGAGCGTCATGTCCCGACGCATTTCCTCGCGGTACTCGGCATAAACGATGCCTTCCTGCGCCAGGGCGTCCGGTAACTGGCTGAACTCCAGGTGGTTCTGGGCCGCAATTTCCTTCAGCTGGCCGTTCAAGGCCTCGTCAGGAATGCGCAGGCCCACCTTTTGCGCGCGCTGCAACTGGATTTCCTGCAGCACGAGCCTTTCGGTGATCTGCTGGCGCAGTACCGACGGCGCGGGCAATGCGGTGCCCTGCTCGCGAAGACGGCGGGTGATCGCAATCACCTGTTGGTCAATCAGGCTCTGCGGCACCACCCCGTCATTCACGATGACGGCGACGCGGTCGAGCAGGTCTCCACGGGCGCCTAGATCCCGCGACTGTGCGTGGACGAGCGCCGGCGTGGCGAGGGAGAGCATCAGCGAGAGTGTCAGTATGCGACGCATATGTGGCCTATTCTGGCCCGGCATAGGCCTGAGCCGCGGAGTATCCCCGAATCGAACGCTCGAGGAAAGCGTCCGCCCGTTCTCCGACCGCCGAAAGGCCGTTGAGTTCCAGCTGCAGGGAGATGGAGGTGTCCCGGTTGCCGGTGCGGGTCGCCACGTAATGGCGGGCAATCATGCGGATCCGGAAGCAGCAGGAGCGGAACTCAAACCCGCCAAGGGTCTCGATTCCTGCATGGTCCCGCAGGGAGTAGACCTCCCGTCCGTAGACCCGCCAGGACTGCGCAATCGGCCAGGCGAAGGACCCTTCGACCTGCTCCAAAAGCCCCTGACGGTACCGGTACCCCAGATTGGCCACCTTGTCGGGCTCCGGCTGGTACTGCAGACGAACCTGTGTGCGGGCGGAATTGCCGGCATGCGGGTTCCACTGTTCGCCCAACTGGACGTTGAAATGGCTCAGGGCTGCGATATTGATCTGGCCTATGACGTCCGAGGACGAACTGGTTGTCAGGGGTTCACCCGGCAGGCGGACCCGTGGAGGGTTGAAATAGTAAATCTGACCCAGAGTGGCACTCATCAACTGGCGACCGGACCCGGCATCCAGGAGACGGGTTGTGGCGCCAACCGCCATCTGGTTGGCGTCCGCGATGCGGTCGCCACCGACGTAGCGCTGCGAACTGAACAGTTGGATCAGGTTGAAATCCGGCAAGCCTGTGTCGAACAAAGGCTGGGACGACTGATCACGGTACGGGACGTAGCTGTACAGAACCCGGGGCTCGAGCGTCTGGATGCGGTTGCCGCTGTAGCGGTCGAACGTCAGACCGGCATCGACGGTGGCTGTCGGTGCGGACACGTGCGGGCTTGAACTCCCGTTGGGCGCGTCCGAAAGGGAGTAGCCGATGCTGCGCATGCCGACCGTCGGCAGGAGATAGATTCCAGGTCGCCGCCAGACGTAACTGAGGGTGGGATTCACCCCGTAGCGCAGGCCCTTGGCGCCCGTATTGCGCAGGAATTCCACAGTTTCCGCGGCCATTTCCACGCCGAATCCATGTCCCAGTGACCATTTTCCGTCCAGAAGGATCTGGGGCACACGTGCGTAAGGGCGATCGACATCGGCAATGGTCTGGTCAATCGTCTGGAACTGCTCGACGAGTGCGGCGGCCCGCCAGTTTTCATCCAGATAGCGCACCTGCGCGACGCGCTTGAGGTATTCGACGCTCGTGCCCTCCGGCCCGAGACCGAAGTCCTGAAAGTAGTTGCTGTCGCTGGCGGCAGCCAGGTTGGTCTCAAAGCGCAGGTGCTGCGAGAAATCCGTCGTCTCATCGAACCGCAGGTAGCTGCGGTCCCGCTTGGCGCTGGCGTCGGACGGCACCCAGTCGGCTTTGAGGATGCCGCGGGATCTCTGCGTGAGATAACGGAACTCACCTCCCAGTGTCACGCCGCGCTTGAGCATCACGCCTGGCGTCAAGGTCGCGTCGTAGTTTGGCGCGAGATTGAAATAGTACGGGATCGAAAGTTCGAGGCCATTTCGGTTCGACTGACCGAATGACGGGAACAGGAAACCGGACTTGCGCGCATCGCCGACCGGGAAGGAGATGACCGGCAGGTACAGCAACGGGACGCCCTTGAATTCCAGGCGGACATCGCGCCCCGTCCCCACCTGTGTGTCCTGGTCAATGTCGATCTGGCGCGCATCCATCCGCCAGTCCTCGTGGCCCGACGGGCACGCGGAATAGGTCACGTTGCGCAGGCTGAGGCGCCCGTCTGCGGTCAGGTCGATCGACCGTGCCGTGCCGTGCACGGCACGACGGGGCAGGTTGAAGTGGGCATGCTCAAACCGGCCGCCGCCGCTGGCGCTCCAGCGGGCGGCCTCGCCTGAAATGCCGAGTTCGGGGTCGGCGTAGGCGACGTTGCCCTTCGCGTCGAAGGAATCGTCCCCCGTGTTGTAGTGGGCGTCCCGTGCCGTCAGGGTTCGGTCTCCCTGCCGAATCGTCACCGGCCCCGATAACGAAGCCTCTCCCGCGGTATCCACGACGGCGCCGGCGGTGGTGACCTCAACGGGCAAACGACCGGCATCCGGCTGGCGGCCCGGGGCGTCCTTTCTGGAGACGGGTGGTGCAACGCACTGCGGACTGTCGGCAAGGGCCTGCGGGAGCGCCGCCACGGCCAGCGCACAACCGGCGAGCCATTTAGCAATGGAGGGAGGGCAGCAACGCAACGGATAGCCTGAGTGGTTCGTGCCCTTCGGCGGGCGCAGGGTGCATGAAGGGCGCAGTATAATCGGTGCTCGATGCCTACCGACACCCAATCCGCCGATGTCCGCCTGCAAAATCTTGCCCGCTGGCTGCAGGAAGACCTCTCGCTGTCGGTGCGGCAGATAGAGCCGGCATCGGCCGATGCCAGTTTCCGCCGCTACTTCCGGGTACAGGCCGGCGGCGAGTCCCTGATCGCGATGGATGCACCGCCCGACCGGGAAGATTCGGCACCCTTCGTCCGCGTGGCCCGGGCGCTGGACGCCATGGGGGTTCCGGTGCCGGCAATACGGGCGATGGACCTCGAGCGTGGCTTCCTGCTCCTGTCGGATCTGGGCTCCACCCACCTTCTCGGTGCATTGCGCGCGGGAGTGGCAGCGGATGCTGCCTATGGGCCTGCGGCCGACGCTCTTCTGCGGATGCAATGTTCAGGGCGAGCCGCTGCCGCGGAATTGCCGCCGTACGATGCGGCGCTGCTTGCCCGTGAAATGGCGCTTTTCCCGGATTGGTTCTTGCAGCGGCACCTGCGCGTGACACCCGACGCCTCGACGGTGACGCTGCTCGGGACCGTGGCCGCGGCATTGATCGAGAGTGCGTTGTCCCAGCCTCAGGTATTCGTGCATCGTGATTTCCACTCCCGCAATCTCATGGTGACTCGGGATGGCGGTGTCGGGGTCATCGATTTCCAGGATGCCGTCTTGGGTCCTGTCACCTACGACCTCGTGTCCCTGTACAAGGACTGCTACATCGAATGGCCGCGAGCCGATGTCGTGCGCTGGGTGGAGTTGCACCGCAAGGCGCTGCATGGCAGCGGGTTCGACGTGGGCGATGCAGAACAGTTCCTGCGCTGGTTCGATCTCATGGGTCTGCAGCGGCACCTGAAGGTGCTCGGAATTTTCGCGCGCCTTTGGTACCGCGACGGCAAGCGTGGCTATCTGGCCGACCTGCCACTCGTGTTGCGCTACGTATTGCAGGTGACGTCTGCGTATCCAGAGTTGGCAACCTTCGACCGGTATTTGATCGGCGAGGTCGTGCCTCGCTTTGAGTCCGCGCAGCGGCGAGAGGGGGTGCTGTGATCCCGTCCCGCGTCCTACTGCTGGCGGCGGGGCGCGGCGAGCGCATGCGGCCCCTGACGCTTGCGACCCCGAAACCCCTCCTGCGGGTAGGCGGGCGGTCGCTGATCGAGTGGCATCTTCTGCGCCTCGCGGCAGCAGGTGTGCTGGATGTGGCCATCAATACTTCGTGGCTGGCGGAGAAATTACATCTGGCGATCGGGGACGGAGAACGCTTTGGAGTGCGAATCCGGTGGTTTGACGAGGGCCCGGAGCCATTGGAAGCGGCGGGTGGCATCCGCAATGCATTGCCGTTCTTCGACGGCGAACCTTTTCTTGTCGTGAACGCCGATGTCTGGACGACAGTGGCACTGCCGCCGGCGCCACAGGCCGGGCGCGTGGCGCACCTGCTGCTCGTTCCCAATCCGCCACAACACCCTCGGGGTGATTTCGGACTTGAGTGTGGGGAACTGCGGCTGACCGGTCCGTCTCGGTGGACCTTCAGCGGAGTGGCCAGTTACCACCCGCGGCTGTTTGAGGGTCTTGTTCCGGGCCGACGGTCGCTACGGCCGGTGCTGGATGCGGCGGCATTGGCCGGACTTGTGACGGCCGAGGTTGCCACAGGAGACTGGGTCGATGTGGGCACTCCGCAGCGGTTGGCCTCGCTCGACGCGGCGCTGAGCGTAGACTATCCGGGCGAACCTAACGGGAAGCACGATGGCTGAGTTCAAAGGTATTCCGCTCGTGACCGCCAAGAGTGGCGAGAAGTACGTGACCCCGCAAGGCTTCACGGCGATCCGCGATGGCATCAAGGCCGCTGCCGCCCAGAGCGAACCACTCGTGGTCGGTCAGAAACCGGCTTGGCTTCGCGCCAAGATGCCCTCAGGGGAACGTTTCGATGCCGTGCGCGGGATCGTTCGAGAGCATCGCCTGTCCACGGTCTGCGAAGAAGCCAAGTGTCCCAACATTGGCGAGTGCTGGAATGTGGGTACGGCGACCGTCATGCTGATGGGAGCGGTCTGCACCAGAGCGTGCCGGTTCTGTTCCGTTGACACCGGAAATCCCCGCGGCTGGCTCGATGAGGAGGAACCGGCCAACGTCGCCAGAACCGTGCAATTGATGGGTCTGCGCTACGTGGTCCTGACATCTGTCAATCGGGATGACCTTGCGGACGGTGGTGCCGGACACTTTGCCGCGTGTGTCCGCGCCATCAAGTTGGCGAGCCCGACGACCGCTGTCGAGGCCCTGACACCAGACTTCCAGGGTAATTACGCTGACGTTCGTACTGTGGTGGACAGCGGACTCGAGGTGTTTGCCCAAAATGTCGAGACCGTACGTCGCCTGACCCATCCGGTCCGCGATCCGCGGGCTGGCTATGAGCGCACACTGGATGTGCTGGCCGAGGCGAAGCGGCATCGTGCTTCGGTCCTCGTGAAGTCCAGTCTGATGCTAGGGCTTGGGGAAACGGACGCTGAGGTAGAAGAGTGTCTTAAGGACCTCCGCGCTGCCTCGGTCGATATCGTCACGCTCGGCCAGTATCTGCGGCCCACTGCCAACCATCTGCCGGTCGAACGTTTCATTTCGCCTGAGGAATTCCGCGAGCTGCGCGAATACGCGCTTGGTCTTGGGTTCCTCGAGTGCGTTGCAGGACCGTTGGTCCGTTCGAGCTACCGCGCCGAGCGTGCGCTTGAACGCAACAACGCTGGTCTCGAGTGACTGTCGCTCGGTGGCTCGGATTGGCGGACTATGAGCCCGTGTGGCGGGCCATGCAGCGCCTGACGGATGACCGTGGGCCGGAAACTCCCGACGAGCTTTGGTTTCTCGAGCATCCCCCCGTTTACACGCTCGGCATGGCCGGTCGGGATGAGCATGTACACATGGCCGGAGACATTCCGGTCGTGCGCATTGATCGCGGTGGGCAGGTCACTTACCACGGACCCGGACAACTTGTGGCCTATCCGCTGGTGGATGTACGGCGTCTCGGCCTTGGGGTGCGGGCGCTCGTGACGGCGCTTGAAACCGCGATCGTTGATTGCGTCGCGGAACTGGGCGTCGAGGCCTATCCGCGTGCGGAGGCTCCGGGGGTATACGTGGACGGACGGAAGCTCGCCAGTATCGGGCTACGTATCCGGCGCGGCGCGAGTTACCACGGACTTGCGCTCAATGTGAACATGGATCTCGAGCCCTTTCAGCGGATTGACCCGTGTGGCTACGCTGGGCTTGAGGTCACCGACCTTGCTCGATTGGGTCATGCGTTGCGACCGGAAGACGTGGCGATTCGCCTGTTGCCGCACCTCGCACGGTCCCTTGGGCTGCCGCAGGTCCCACTCTGGAGTGAGCCGTCGCCTCAGAGTGCGTAAAGCACGAGGCCCGTGGCGTGCATGGCGGTATAGATGCGCCGCAGATGGTCGTGGTCCTCAACGTAGACGTTCAGTGTCAGGGACGCAAAACGTTCGTCCCGGCTCAGGCGCACGCTGACGGCTTCCTCGGCCAGCGCGCCGACTTCTGAAGCGGCCGCGGCCAACATTGTCTCGCGGAACTGTGGAGTGTTACGGCCCATCACCTTGACCGGCAGGTGGCACGGAAACTCGATGAGCGACTCCTCGGTCACCTCTCAGCCTTCCTGATCCATGGGCAGTACGCTCACCTTGGCGCGATAAGCTTCAAAGGCGTCCTGCAGGCGATTCCACACGGCACCGGGTTGGCCAGTGCCGATATTACGACCATCAATGCGGCAGACAGGCAAGACTCCGCGAGTCGCAAAGCCGAGCATGACCTCATCAGCGTCACGCAATTGAGCTTCGCTGATGTCAGTGATCCGTATGGGAATTGCGTTGCGCCGTGCCAGTTCAAGCGCAAGAGTGCGAGTCGTACTGGGCAGGATGTACGGCCCCTCCGGCGGCGCGTGGACAATGCCGTCTTTCACCACCATGACCGAACTGGAGGAGCCTTCACGGAGGCATCCCTCAGCCAGAAGTATTGCTTCCGTGGCTCCGGCGGCAGCCGCGACGCCCTTCGCGAGGACGTTGGGCAGCAACGATGTGCTCTTGATGTCGCAGCGCTTCCAGCGCTCATCGGCGACCGTCACCGCATCGACTCCATGCACCCGAATCGTAGGGTCCAGAGCGCTCAAAGGGGATGCCATCAGGAAGATTGTGGGGGCCAGTCCCGCAGCGGGCGCGTGGTTGCGCCCGAATTCCACTCCGCGAGTAACCTGAAGATAGATGAACTGTTCGCCGCCACCATTGCGTTCAACCATCTGCTGCAGAAGGTCGATCCACTGCGCACGAGCCATCGGCGCGGTCATGCCCAGAGCAGCGAGACTGCGCTCCAACCGCCCGATATGTGCGTTAAAGAGAAACGGTCGGCCGGCATAGACCGGCATGACTTCGTAGACAGAGTCCGCGAACAGAAAACCACGATCCAATGGCGAAATCCGCGCATTCTCAATGGCGACGAACTCACCGTTCAGCCAAGCAATGGGGAGAGGCGCGGCCATCAGTGGAACCACAGCCGGACGGTGTCTGCCGCACGGCGGAACAGGTTGCCCGGCTCGACTGCGGCGGCGGCAAATACCGGAACATCGCCGATCACCTCATCACCTATCATCACTTTAAGGTGTCCGATCGGCGTGGCCGCGGAAATCGGCGCCACGAGACGCGGATTCAGCGTAAGGCTCGAGCGGACATTTTCGTGCTCTCCTCGCGCCGCTGTGGCGTAGAGGTCGTTGTGGATGACGACGCTGACGGGGTCGCCCACCTTGTAGACATGGACGGTGGAGAGCGTCTTGCCTGCCGTGTAAAGCCTGCGGGTTTCGAAGAAATTGAATCCGTAGCCGAGCAGGGTTGCGCTGGCATCCTCCCGCGCCTTGGGGCTGGCTGTGCCCATGACTACGGAAACAAGACGCATCCCGTCGCGCACGGCAGAGGCTGCGAGGCAATAACCGGCGGCGTCGGTATGGCCGGTTTTGATGCCGTCCACCGTCGGATCGCGTTCGAGCAACCCGTTGCGGTTCTGCTGGGTGATGTTGTTGTAGGTAAAGGACCGTTGCGAGTACCACTTGTAGTACTGCGGGAACTCACGGATCAGGGCTGCACTCAAGGTCGCGATATCACGAGCGGTCGTGTAGTGCTGGGGGTCCGGCAGGCCTGGCGCGTTCATCCAGTGCGATCCCGTGAGGCCGATATGCTGCGCATAGCGGTTCATCAGCGCCGCAAATGTTGGTTCTGATCCGGCGACGGCCTCAGCGAGCGCAATCGTGGCATCGTTGCCTGACTGGATGATCATTCCCTGAATGAGCGTGTCGACTCGCACATGGCTCCCCACGTTGAGGAAAGTCCGGGACCCTTCCGCCTTCCAGGCGTGCTCGGAGATCGGGACCTCTTGGTCCAGCCGCAACTTGCCATCCTTCAAGGCGTGGAAAACGACGTAGGCAGTCATGAGCTTCGTCAAACTCGCCGGCTCGAGGCGCTCCGTGTCGTTCTGGCCGGCAATGATCCGGCCGCTGAATGCATCGACAACGACATAACCCTTCGCTGCAACCGCCGGCGGCGGGGGCACAGGTGTCGACCCAAAAGACGGGGAGGCGAGCGCCAGCGTGGCAGCCAGCGCGAAGGCAAGAGGTTTCATGTTGAGCTTGAGGGCAACCAGGACCATCGAGGATGCGCCTATTCTAATCCATGGTTGGAATCAGTTCGGGGCGAGTATGACCTTCTCGATACCAAGGCCGTGCAGTCGACTCACCAGTCCGTCGTAGGCTTCCACCGAGTCGACCGGGCCGATCCGCACCCGGTGCAGCGGCCGGCTGCCATGGGAATCCGTAGCGATCTCGACGCGGGCAAGGCCTGCGGCTGCCAGTTTGCCCTGCAGTCGCTGCGCATTGTCCAAGACCCCGAACGCGCCGACCTGTGCATAAAGCGCCGCGACCGCGGGTGGCGTGGCGTTGAACTCCTCGCCAAGGATGCCCTGTGCCTCGATCTCGACCAGCGTGGTGCCCTCCCGGACCATGTCCAGCTTGAGCGCGGCAGCATAAGACAAGTCTATGATTCTATTAGGTTTAAAAGGACCTCGATCATTGACGCGGACCACGATGCTGCGACCATTGCGCAGGTTGGTCACCCGGACGTAGGCGGGAAGTGGCAACGTTTTATGCGCTGCCGTCATGGAATACATGTCGTAAGGCTCGCCGGTGGAGGTGGCGATACCGTGAAAGTCCGGTCCGTACCACGAAGCGACGCCGCGTTCGACAAAGCCGCGGGCCGACGGCAGGACCTTGTAGCGCTGGCCATAGACCTCATAGAAAGCCGGATTGCCCAATGCGGCTCGCGGCTCGTTGCGGGGAACCGCATCCGGGAGCGCCAGCAGTTCGGCTTCGCTCGGATGCGCGGAGGCTTTTGCCTCAGGTTGGCAGCATGGGGCGCCGCGCTTCGGGTCGGTCCTGTCGGCAATGGCGGTCGGGGGGGCAGGCGAATTCGGCACCGTCGCCGGTGTCGGTGAGGGTCGTCGGGTCAGCGGAGCACAGGCCGCCAGAACTCCGAGCAACACGAGTCCCGCGCCACCAAGGCGTGTCATGGCGATGCCTCTGCGACGGGCGTTTCCCTCAGGGCATCGGCGAGTTGGCTGACTGCCAGGGCATACATCGGGCTCTTGTTGTATTTCGTGATGACAATGAAATTATGAAAGCCAATCACGTAATACGGCGATGCTGCATTTCGCAATGCGATGAAGACTGCTTTTTCCTCCGGGGCAAGAGTCGTTTCAAAATCGACTCCCTTGGTGGCGAGCGACTCCAGCGAGATGAGGGATGACAACTGGTTGCCTGGCAGTCCCTCGATGTCCGGGTCCTCCATGGTCGCTTCTGTGTATACAGGCTCGCCATGGACCCATCCGTGAGCGACGAAATAATGGGCAACACTCTCCGCGATATCCTTCCAGTTCGCCCACAGATCGATTTTCCCGTCGTTGTCGCCATCGCGAGCGAACGCCCGAACGCTCCGTGGCATGAACTGTGGTGCCCCCATCGCGCCGGCGTAGGAGCCTGTGGCCTTAAGCGGGTCGATGCCAGCCTCTTTGGACAGCATGAGGAACTGCTCGAGTTCGGCCCTGAAGAATGCGGCTCGGGGAGGGTAGTCGAAGCCTAGCGTCGCGAGGGCATCCAGCACTCTGTAATGACCGGTCTTGCGGCCATAGGACGTCTCCACACCGACGATCGCGGCAATGATTTCGGCATTCACGCCCGTGCGGGACTCTACGTCCTTGAGCAACTCCCGATTTTCAGCGATGAATTCCTGTCCCTGACGGATGCGCTCAGGGGTCATGAAAATCCGCCGGTACTCATGCCACTGCAGGACGTGCTCCGCGGGTTTTTTCATGGTGTCGATGATCGCCGGCTTGCTCTCTGCAGCCAGAACCATCTTTTCCACCCAGGTCCGGTCCAGATGGTCCCGCTTGACGACATCCTCGATGAATTCGCGCACGTCGGGACGCTCGATATCCATTGCACGAGAGACGGCCGGGCTCGCGACCAGCATCAGGCAGACCATCAGCAAGCCGATCGTGCGCGCCATCAACTTCCTACCAGTCGCCGGTGACCATAGAGGGACATCAGGATGCCGAAACTTGCCAGCAGCGTCACCATGGCGGTGCCGCCATAACTGACGAGCGGCAGTGGCACGCCGACAACGGGAAGGATGCCGCTGACCATTCCAGTGTTTACAAATGCGTAGACAAAGAACGTGAGCGCAAACGAGCCGCAGACGAGCCGTGCATACGTCGTCTGTGCGCCGGCGGCGAGATACAAGGAACGCGCAATGACCGCAAAGTAGAGGCTGATCAGCAGCAACTGCCCAAGCAGGCCGAGTTCTTCGCCAATGACGGCGAAAATGAAATCGGTTGACCGCTCCGGGAGGAATTCCAGTTGTGCCTGGCTGCCGTGCATCCAGCCCTTGCCGAAGAGCCCACCGGAGCCGATGGCAATCTGGGACTGGATGCTGTGATAGCCGGCTCCCAACGGGTCTTGGGCGGGATCTAGAAACATCATGACCCGCTGTCTCTGGTAGTCATGCATGAAGTGCCAGCCTACAGGCACGATGGCACCGACCGCGACTAACCCGAGCGTGATGATGATATTGGAGAGTCCCGCGAGGAACAGCACCAGTATGCCCGCAGAACCGACGAGCAGCGCGGTACCCAGATCCGGCTGTTTCGCGATCAACGCGGCAGGCAGCAGGATGATGCCAAGGACCACTCCGGTATCGCGCAACGAGGGAGGCAAGGGCCGGCCATGCAGGTACCAGGCACACATCATCGGGACTGCGAGCTTCATGATTTCCGACGGTTGAAAGCGGAACAGCTTTAGATCCAACCAGCGTTGCGCTCCGTTGCTGGCGCTGCCGTGGATGGCCACGAGAAGCAATAGCAGCAGGCCGGTCCCGTACAGAATCGGCGACGCTCTGCGCAGCCAGCCCGGCGGAACCTGAGCGAGGAAAACCATGGCGAGCAACGCCAGGCCCAGCCGGCTTACCTGGCTGAGCCACTGGGCCAGGTTCTCGCCCGTGGCGCTGTAAAGGATGAACAGCCCGAATGCTATGACGCCTCCAAGCAATGACAGAAGTGGGCCATCCATGTGGAGTCGGCGCACGAGGCTCGCCTGAGCCGATATTCGCTTGCGAGGCGCGCCCTCGATTTCCTGGGCCTCGTGAGAAAGCTCGTACATCAGTGCACCTCGTCAAGATCTTCCAGGGTAGCCCCTGGAGGAGGGGCAGACGGCTTGGGAACCTGCTCATACTTGCCCAGCAGGTAGGCATCGAAAATACGCCGGGCGATGGGTGCGGCGGCCGAGCCTCCGTGACCTCCATTCTCGACAAGGACCGCAATCGCGATCTTTGGCGCATCGGCAGGCGCGAAGGCGATGAACAACGCATGGTCGCGCAGCCGTTCGCTGATGGCCGCCGCATTGTATTTCTGTCCCTGGCCTAGGCTGAATACCTGGGCGGTGCCGGTTTTGGCCGCGACCCGGTACGGTGCACCTGCAAAGGAGGGTGCTGCAGTGCCACCGGGACGGGCAACCATTTCCATCCCCTCGATCACCGATTCCCAAAGGGAGGGATCCCGCAACTGGACGCTGGGCTCTTCCACGGGATCCAGCGGGCGCTTGTCCTGCGTGGTCGCGTCTCGCAGGGCAGTCACAAGACGCGGGCGGAAATTTCGGCCTCGCGCCGCAACGATCGCCGCCGCGTGGGCCAGTTGGACGGGCGTCGCGGTGAGGTAACCCTGGCCGATACCGACGATGACCGTCTCGCCCGGATACCATTGCTGCTTGTAGGTCGTCATCTTCCATTCCGCCGATGGCATGATGCCCGCCTTTTCGCCACCGACATCAATGCCGCTCAAACGTCCGAAGCCCAGCCCGCTCATCGCTTCATGGACGCGGTCAATACCGAGGACTTCCGCCAGCCCGTAAAAATAAACATCGCAGGACGTGGCGATGGCGTGCTTCATATCGACTGGCCCATGGCCGCCAGCCTTCCAGTCATGGTAGATGTGGGCAGAGCCCGGCAAGGAGAAGCCTCCCGTGCAATTACGGACCGCGGCCGGGTCAATGACGCCATACTGGAGTCCGGCCAGCGCCATCATCGGTTTGACGGTAGATCCCGGCGGATAGGTTCCGCGAAGTGCCCTGTTGAACAGGGGCCGGTCAATGTCGTCGCGCAATTCGGCGTATTCGCTCGTCGAGATGCCGCGCGTGAATTTGTTCGGATCGTAGGTGGGTACCGAAGCAAGCGTCAGCACGTCTCCGGTGGTCGGGTCGATTGCGACCACGGCCCCACGTTTGCCCGCCAGTCCTTCCTCGGCGATGTGCTGGAGTCTCATGTCGATCCCCAGAAAAAGATCATTGCCCGCTGTCGGCTTTCGAGTCTCAAGGTGCACGGGAGTGCCGCCCAGTTTGTCCACCCGTCGGCCTTGAGCATTGACAAGGACTTGGCGGTAACCGGAATAGCCGTGCAGTTGCTGTTCGTAGGCGCTCTCCAAGCCAATCTTTCCGATCAGGGCAGATCCTGAGTACTGATCACGGTCGATGTGCTTGAGGTCTTCCTCGGAAATGGTCGCAACGTAGCCCAATGCGTGGACGGCTTGGGCTGCAAACGGATACCAGCGCGCAAGACGTGTCCGTATCTCCACCCCCGGAAATTCATGCTGGCGCACAGAGAACACGGCAATGTCATTCTCCGAGAGTGATAGCCGCAATGGCACGGCCTGAAATCGGCGTCCGGTTCGGATCAGGCGGGTAAGGCCAGGGACCATGTCATGGTCAATGAGATGCAACTCCGCGAGGCGGGCGAGTGTGCCGGGCACATCGGGGACTTGCTCAGGGACAAGCTCGAGCTGATACGCGGGGGTGTTCTCTGCGACGACAGACCCTTGCCGGTCGTAAATCAGCCCGCGGTCGGGCGGCAATGGTTCCAGACGAACCCTGTTGCCCTGCGAAAGATCGGCAAAGTAAGAGAACCGGACCACCTGCAGGTAGAACAGGCGAGCAGTCACCAATAGCAGGAAAACCGCCGCTGCCACGCCTGCAAAGACGATGCGACCACCGAAAACTCGATGTTCGCCATGGTGATCCTTGATCCTGGCGTGGCCGAACATGAACTCAGTGACGCGGGAGGAAGCGGCTGAAAAGTCCGCTGACTGCCGGCCAGCACAATGCTCCGCCAATACCCGGCAGCAAGCGCATCCAGTCGTTGAGCGGGTGCCCACTGACACCATCGATCCAGAACAGGACAAATTGGTAGACCCAAAGAAGCAGTAGGACCACGATCGTCTGGTGCAGCAGGGGGAACATGCGCATTCGCAGATGGAAGCGATGCACGAGAAAACTCACCAGTACAAAGCCCAAGGCATGCTGACCGAGCAGAATCCCCGAAAACGCGTCTAGCAACAGACCCCATCCGAATGCGAACAGGAGTCCGGTGCTGCGCGGGCTCATGAGTGCAAACCAGATGACGACAAGCAACAGGAGGTCCGGGCGCGCCAGATCAATCCAGTGCGGCAGTGGTACGGCGCTCAGGATCAGCGCCGAGAGGGCGCCGGCATAGGCCGGAAGGCGATGCGTGGAATACGGGCTGTTCACGGCGACTTCCCCTTGGCGGGGCGGGCGGGCGCCGTGGGCGGAATTGCAGGTGCGGGTGCACGGAACCAGGCAATCATGACCTCGCGATCCCGGTCGAGCGTTGCAAACGGCGTGGCTCGGACCTGCACCAGCGGCTGGCTTGGGTCGCGGCGAACCTCTGTAATCGTCGCTACCGGCAGATCGGGCGGAAAAACGCCACCCAGACCTGAGGTTGTCAGTCGATCCCCCACTTGGACATCTGCATTGCGGGGAAGATAGGGCAAGGCAAGGCGGTAAGGATTGCCGGTCCCCACGGCGATGGTGCGCAGGCCATTGCGCTCGATGTGGACGGGAATGGCATGACTGGCATCGGAGAGCAGGATGATTTCGGAGGTGGATTGGTTGACACGGGTGGTTTGTCCGAACACCCCGTGTGAATCCAGTACGGGTTGTGCTCCCGCAAGTCCGTCGCGGGATCCGCGGTCGACCAGAATGCGCTGCCGTACGGCATCTAGGTCGACCTGAAGCACGCGCGCCGTCAGGGTTCTGACGGCTTCCCGCGGAGTTGCGTCCAGCAGGCCCTGTAGTCGCGCGTTTTCAAGTTCCAGTGCATGGAGTCGCGCCAGGTCAATCGCATCTCGATTGACCTGTGCCTGAAGCGCGTTGACCTGTATGCGCAGCGAGTCACGCGTCGTGAGCGCGGATGAAATTGCTTCTCTGAATGCAAACGGAGCTTCGACGATTCGGTGCAGAGGGGCGACGATCCGGCCCAGCGACTGCCGCAGCCAACCGCCACCATTGCCTCGGTAATCCAAGACCATGATGCAGATGCAGACACCCACCAGCGCGAGCGCTCGCCACGTCAGTGACGAAACTCGCGTCGGAGAGAAGCGGGCACCTCGTTCTCTCAGTGCCACCAAGGCTGATGCTCCTCGAGTGGGCTGTTACTGCAGGCCGAATGATCCGGGATGTTCCTCGGACAGTTCGAGGATCCGCCCGCCACCACGCGCAACGCACGTCAACGGGTCTTCAGCAATAATGACCGGAAGCCCGGTCTCTTCCATCAGCAGCTTGTCGATGTCTTTCAGCAGCGCCCCGCCACCGGTCAGGACGATCCCACGCTCAGCCACGTCTGAGCCCAACTCTGGTGGCGTCTGCTCAAGTGCCTGCTTGACCGCACTGACGATACCCTGCAGCGGCTCCTGCAGCGCTTCGAGGATCTCGTTGGAGTTCAGCGTGAAACTGCGGGGCACACCTTCCGACAGATTGCGGCCCTTGACTGACATCTCGCGCACTGATTGACCGGGGTAGGCGGACCCGATGGTCATCTTGATGCGTTCTGCAGTCTGTTCGCCGATGAGGATGCCGTAGTTGCGTCGCACGTAATTGACGATGGCATCGTCAAACCGGTCACCGCCGATGCGGGCCGATGCCGCATACACGATGCCGTTCAGCGAGATCACGGCGACCTCGGAAGTGCCGCCGCCGATGTCCAGGACCATCGAACCCCTCGGCTCGTGAACCGGAAGGCCGGCGCCGACGGCGGCTGCCATGGGTTCGTCCACGAGGTAGACGCTACGGGCGCCAGCGCCTTCCGCTGACTCCTTGATGGCGCGCCGCTCTACCTGAGTCGAGCCATAGGGCACACAGATCAGCACGCGCGGACTTGGCCGCAGGAACCGGTTGCCGTGCACCTTGTTGATGAAGTACTGCAGCATCCGCTCTGTGTAGGTGAAGTCGGCGATCACGCCATCTTTCATCGGACGCACGGCGGTGATGTGCCCGGGCGTGCGACCCAGCATGTTCTTCGCTTCGGCGCCGACGGCGACGATGGACTTGCCGCCACGCGAGGGCTCGTCCCGGATGGCTACTACGGAGGGCTCGTTCAGGACCATGCCTTTGCCGCGCACGTAGATGAGCGTGTTGGCAGTGCCGAGGTCGATGGAAACGTCGTTTGAGAAGTAGCCGCGCAGGCTCTTGAACATGGGAACTCGATCTGTATTGGGCGGTGAGGGGGAGGTCGACCACACGCGGGGCGGGTCATCCCGGGAAAGGTCGCTAATCTAGCAAAGAAACGGGACATTCCACAAGGCGACGTGTATGATTGTTAAGGCTTTTTCACTGCTTCCAGTACCCACCTATGAGCCTTACCCGTTCCCAGGTCGAGGGCATCGCGCATCTGGCGCGCCTCGACGTCACCGAAGCCGAATTGCCGGCCTACGTGGACAGCCTCTCCAAGATCCTCTCCTTCGTGGAGCAACTTTCAGCCGCCGATACCGCTGCTGTCAGTCCCATGGCGCATCCCCTGGAAGGGGAATCGCAGCGCCTGCGTGCTGACGAGGTGACCGAATCCGACCGGCATGAGAGGTTTCAGGTCAATGCGCCTTCGGTGACCGATGCGCTGTATATCGTTCCGAGGGTGATCGAGTGAGCCTGCACACCTTGTCTGTGGCCGAGATGTCGGCCGCCCTGGGCCGCCGGGAGGTGTCCGCGAGGGAGCTGGCGCAGCACTTTCTGGACCGGATTTCCGTCTCCAATCCGGCGCTCAACGCGTACGTCACGATCACGGCCGAGCGCGCGCTTGCCGATGCCCGCGCGGCGGACGAGGCGATCGCGGCCGGCACGGCCGGGCCTCTGACCGGCATCCCGGTCGCCCAGAAGGATATTTTCTGTACCGATGGTATCCGTACGACCTGCGGTTCGCGGATGCTCGACAACTTCGTTTCGCCCTACGATGCAACGGTGGTGGAGCGCCTGACGGCAGCCGGCACGGTGATGCTGGGCAAGACCAACATGGACGAGTTTGCCATGGGGTCTTCCAACGAGACCAGTTGGTACGGTCCGGTACGCAATCCGTGGGACCATGCCAAAGTGCCCGGCGGATCGTCTGGCGGCAGTGCCGCCGTGGTGGCGGCCCGACTTGCGCCGGTGGCCACCGGTACGGATACCGGGGGCTCGATCCGGCAGCCGGCGGCGTTGGTCGGCATTTCCGGCATCAAGCCGACCTACGGCCGTGTGTCCCGCTACGGGATGATCGCCTTCGCTTCGAGTCTTGACCAAGCGGGCATCATGGCCCCGTCGGCCGAGGATTGCGCGTTGTTCCTGCAGGCGATCGCGGGTTTCGACGCCCGCGACTCCACCTCCGTCGACCGCCCGGTGCCCAACTATGGTGCCGAGCTTTCGACTCCCGTAAAGGGCCTTAAAATAGGGATCCTGAAGGAATTTTTCGAGCGTGGTCTTGAGGGTACGACGGGCGCGCTGGTCAATTCGGTGCTCGAGCAATACCGCGCCCTCGGAGCGGAACTGGTCGAGGTCAGTTGTCCGAATCTGCCGCTGTCGGTGCCAACGTATTACGTCGTCGCTCCCGCCGAGTGTTCCTCGAACCTTTCGCGCTTCGATGGCGTTCGGTTTGGTCATCGCTGCGAAAACCCGCGTGACCTGATGGACTTGTACAAGCGTTCGCGCGGAGAAGGTTTTGGTCAGGAGGTCAAACGCCGCATCATGACCGGAGCGTACGTCCTCTCGGCCGGTTACTACGACGCCTATTATCTCAAGGCGCAGAAGGTCCGCAGTCTGATTACCGCAGATTTCAAGGCGGCTTTCGAGAAGGTGGATCTGCTGATCGGCCCGACGTCCCCAACCCCCGCGTTCGATCTCGGGGCAAAGGTGGATGATCCAATCACGATGTACCTGAACGACATCTATACGATCGGTGCGAACCTCGCCGGACTGCCGGCCATGTCGATTCCCTGCGGATTTGATGGGCATCTCCCTGTCGGCGTGCAGTTGATCGGGCCACATTTCGGCGAAAGCCGACTGCTGTCTGCTGCGCACGCTTATCAGAGTGTGACCGACTACCACCGCCGAATTCCGGCGGCATACGTCTGAGGGATTGCCATGAATCAACCGTCCGCACATGCAGGCTGGGAAGTCGTCATCGGGCTTGAGATCCATGCCCAGCTGGCGACCAGGTCGAAGATTTTTTCCGGCTCAGCCACTGCCTATGGCGCAGCGCCCAACTCCCAGGCCAATCTTGTGGACCTTGGGTATCCCGGCGTGCTGCCTGTCCTCAATCGGGAAGCCGTGCGCATGGCGGTTAAATTTGGTCTTGCAACCGGATCAACCGTCGCCCGCCGCTCGGTCTTTGCACGCAAGAATTATTTCTACCCGGATTTGCCCAAGGGCTATCAGATCAGCCAATACGAATTGCCTATCGTGGCTACCGGGAAACTCGACATCCTGCTGGATGACGGGTCGGTAAAGACGATTGGAATCACGCGCGCTCATCTGGAAGAGGATGCTGGCAAGTCAACGCATGAGGGTCTTGGTGCGGCCAGCGGCATTGATCTGAATCGTGCGGGAACGCCCTTGCTCGAAATTGTGTCGGAGCCTGACTTGCGGGGTGCGCGCGAGGCGGTAGCCTATCTGAAGAAGGTTCATACCCTCGTTCGCTATCTCGAGATCTGCGACGGCAATATGCAGGAAGGCAGTTTCCGTTGTGACGCGAACGTCTCGGTCCGACGCGTCGGTGCAGAGAAATTCGGGACGCGTTGCGAAATCAAAAACGTCAACTCATTCCGCTACGTTGAGAAAGCCATCAATTACGAGGTGGCGCGCCAAATCGATGTTCTGGAAGGTGGCGGCACGATCGTTCAGGAAACGCGGCTTTACGATGCCGCCAAGGACGAAACGCGCTCCATGCGCTCGAAGGAGGAAGCCAACGACTACCGTTACTTCCCGGACCCGGACCTTCTGCCAGTCGAGCTTGACGAGTCCTTCATTGAGGCAGTTCGGCAGACGCTGCCAGAGCTGCCCGATGAGAAGGCAGACCGGTTCTGCGCAGAGTACGGCCTGTCGCGATATGACGCCCTCAACCTGACCTCGAGTCGCGATCTCGCGGACTATTACGAGGCGGTGGTGCGTGTCAGTGGTGGCGCGTCAGCAGCCAAACTGGCGGCGAACTGGGTCATGGGTGACTTCTCGGGAGCGCTCAACCGTGACAACGCAGAGGTGGCGAACGCGCGGGTGAGTTCCGACGCTCTGGCAGGACTGCTCGCACGCATCCAGGATGACACGATCTCCGGCAAGATCGCCAAAGAGGTCTTTGAAGTGATGTGGGCGGAGGGCCTCGGTGCGGATGCCGTGATTGAGGCGAAGGGCCTTAAACAGATCACCGACACGAGTGCCATCGAAGCGGCAATCGATGCCGTGATGGCGGCGAATCCGAAGCAGCTGGAAGAGTACCGGTCTGGAAAAGACCGGCTATTTGGTTTCTTCGTCGGCCAGGCAATGAAGGCGACGCAGGGCAAGGCAAATCCCGCCCAGTTGAACGACCTTCTCAAGCGCAAGCTTGCGCCCTAGGGTGTAGGCCTTGGATGGCGGTGATACGCTGAAGCGGTTCTTGTTCGAACGCTTTGCTGTTCGGGGACACTTCGTGCGTCTGGATGCCTCATGGCAGGCCATGATCGAGCACCACGATTATCCAGCGGTTGTACGCAACGCGCTCGGCGAGACAGCGGCGGCGACGCTGCTCCTGGCCGCCACAGTGAAGTTCGACGGGCGCCTCACCCTGCAATTGCAGGGCGAGGGTCCCATGCATCTTCTGGTCGTGCAGGCCCAACCTGGATATTCGTTACGGGGTGTTGCGCGATGGTCCGGAGACCTGCCGGATGAGTGCGCCGGGCTGACCGACCTCTCGGGGGGTGGGCAGGTCGTGGTGACCATCGAGAACGATGACCGCACGTCGCGATATCAGGGTGTAGTGCCGATCGAATCTGCCCGATTGGCGTCCAGTTTCGAGACCTACTTTGAGCGGTCAGAGCAATTGCCGACTCGGCTCTGGCTCGTCGCCACGGAATCCTGTGTGGCCGGGCTGTTGCTGCAACGCCTGCCGAGCGGCGCCACGGCATCTGGGGAGACGGCGGAGACGGAGATTGATCAGGCGGAAGAAGACTGGAACCGCGTACTGCATCTCGCGGCGACTCTGACTGCGCAGGAGCTGGCAGGACTGCCGGCAGACGAGTTGCTGCGCCGGCTTTTCCATGAAGAGGATGTCCGGGTGTTCGAGCCGGCGCCCGTATCGTTCCGCTGCACGTGTTCGCGCGATCGCGTCGATGGAATTCTCCGCTCTCTGGGGGAAGCCGAGTCTTGCAGCGTGCTGGCTGAGCAGGGATTGGTCGAAGTGAAATGTGAATTCTGCAACCGGGGCTGGCGTTACGACGCCGTTGATATCGGTGCGCTTTTCAGCGCGACTCCCGACGCCGAGGCAACCCGGGCCTTGCAGTGACCCGATCGGGTGGCGAGGACTCGAATTTTCTGAGATAGGCAGTTCCGCCCAGCGCGGCCTCCTGACCGAGGATGGCGCCGATCCGGCGTTCTACATATGCGCTCGGCCGGTCGGCTTTCAGATGCTTTGGACTTGGCAGTACGGCTGCGAGTAGGGCCCCTTCCGCAGCTGAAATCTGTGATGCCGGGTGACGAAAATAATGGATCGAAGCGGCGCCTACGCCGTAGATGCCAGGGCCAAACTCGGCGAAGTTGAGATAGATTTCGAGGATTCGCTGCTTTGGCCAGAGCGTCTCGATCAGGAGTGTGAGGTACGCCTCAATACCCTTGCGCAGGAAACTCTGGCCCGGCCAGAGATAGATGTTCTTGGCGACCTGTTGGGTGATGGTGCTTGCTCCGCGTACGCGGCGACCACTCTCCCGTTCTTCGATCGCATGATCGATCTGATCCAGGTCAAAACCAAAATGGTCAGGAAATTTCTGATCTTCCGAGGCGATTACCGCGATTTTGACCTGTGGCGAGATCTCGCTGTACGCAACCCAGAACTGGTGAGCGCGCCAGCCGAAATCTCCCTTGAGCCATGCCCCGACATAGCCATTGACGATGAATGCGCTGGTGACAGGAGGGATGAACCTCAGTGCCAGCACCGAGGAGACGGTGAGGAGCAGAAACCCCCCCACTGTCCAGACGGCCCATCTTCGCAGGCGACGCCACATGGCGCGCCAGATCCTCAGCCCTCGACGATCGTGACCGACTCAAGCACGACAGGCTCGAGCGGCACGTCATCGTGATAGCCGCGGCTGCCCGTCTTGACCGCAGCGATCTGGTCGACCACCTCAGTCCCCTTGATCACGTGAGCGAAGACCGCATAGCCCGCGTTGCCCGGTCCCGGGTCTAGGAACGTGTTGTCCTTGAGGTTTACAAAGAACTGCGAGGTCGCACTGTGCGGATCCTGCGTGCGCGCCATGGACAGGCTGTACCGTCGGTTCTTAAGCCCGTTGGAAGACTCATTCTTGATCGGCGCCCGGGTCTTCTTCTGGTTCATGTCCGCCGTCATGCCGCCGCCCTGGATCACAAATCCGGGAATGACGCGATGGAACACCGTTCCGTCGAAATGACCGGAAGTGACGTAATCCATGAAGTTCTTGGTGGTGATGGGAGCATCGTCGTTGTGAAGTTCGACGAAAAAGTCACCCAGCGAGGTCTGAAACTTGAGCACGTGCAATCTCCCGGCGGTTGCGGATCCTGTGACACCCAATTCTAGTCGCCGAGGACCCCTCCCGTCGCGCGTTCGATGCCGCTGAGGTCGCAAAAAGACTGGATTGAGCCAAAACCGTGTAGCCCCAGCAGGTCCCGAACGCCCGAAGCCTGGGTGTGTCCGTGCTCCAGCAGAATCCGGCCACCCTTCAGTAGATGTGCTGTGGCACCGCCGATGATCTGTTTCAGGTCGGCAAAGCCATCCTCTGCCGCCACCAGGGCGGTACGAGGCTCATGCTGCAACTCGAGGCCCTGCAGATGCGGATCGTCCGGGGCCACGTAGGGAGGATTGGACACGATGAGGTCGAAATTTCGGCCACCGACGGGTTCGAACCAGGACCCTTCGAGGATTTCAGCCGTGGCGCCGAGGGCGTCATGGTTGCGGCGTGCGATCTCAACGGAGGCCAGGCTGCGGTCCGTCAGAGTGACCTGTGCCTGCGGAAGGGCGAGAGCGATCGACAGCCCGATGGCACCCGAACCGGTCCCAAGATCCAGGATACGGGGTTCCTGCAGGCCATCGAGCCACCGCAGTGCGTGTTCGACCAGCAGCTCCGTCTCCGGTCTCGGTACCAGCACGCCGGGTCCGACGACGAAGCGATGCTTCCAGAAATCCCGGTAGCCCAGCAAATAAGCCACCGGTTCACCGAGGCAGCGCCGGTCCAGCAGCGACTTGTAGAGGCTCAGGACGCTCTCATTGAGGGATTCGTCATCGTGGGTAAGAAGCTGTGCGCGGCCATATCCTAGCAAGTGGCCGAGAAGGAGTTCGGCATCAAGGCGAGGTGAGTCCGAGAAAGCGGAAAGCTGCGCGGTGGCTCCCGCCAGGACGCTGCGGATCATTCCAGTTCGGCCAACTGTTCCGCCTCGTACTCGCGTGCCAAGGGGACCAGTATCTCGTCCATCTCGCCACCGACGATGGCTTCCAGGCGGTACAGGGTCAGCTCGATGCGGTGATCCGTAAGGCGCCCCTGCGGGAAATTGTATGTCCGGATTCTTTCGGATCGGTCACCGCGTCCTACCTGCAGTTTGCGTGCCGACGCCTGTTGGGTTGCCTGCTTCTCACGCTCTGTCTGAAGGAGGCGTGCCTTCAGCAAGGACATGGCGCGTGAACGGTTCTTGTGTTGCGATCGTTCTTCCTGGCACTCGACCACCACGCCGGTCGGCAGATGCGTGATGCGTACCGCGGAATCTGTCTTGTTGACGTGTTGGCCGCCAGCGCCGCTGGCGCGGTACGTGTCGATCTTGAGGTCCGAATCTGAAATCGGAATGTCCTCGACTTCCGCCAGTTCGGGCAGGATCGCCACTGTGCAGGTGGAAGTATGGATCCTGCCTTGCGCTTCTGTTGCGGGAACCCGTTGGACGCGGTGGGTGCCAGACTCAAACTTGAGCCGGGAGTACACCCCATGACCCACGATACGTGAAATGATCTCGCGGTAACCGCCATGTTCGCCGCGATTCTCGGAAAGAATCTCGACGCTCCAGCGTTGCGAATCGGCGTATCGACTGTACATTCGGAACAGGTCGCCTGCGAAGATGGCAGCCTCATCGCCACCTGCTCCGGCGCGGATTTCCAGATAAATGTTGCCTTCGTCGTGTACGTCTCTCGGTATGAGAAGTCGCTGCAGCGATTCCTCGGAGTGGCGGAGTGCGGTATCGAGGGATCGACGCTCCTCGTCGGCCATGGAACGAATTTCGGAATCCGGGTCCGAGGCCATGTCGGTGGCATGCTTCAGGTCGCGCTCAAGCTGCAGATGGTCGCGGAAGCCGAGCGCGACGGGTTCGATACGGGCGTACTCCATCGACAATTCACGAAAGCGGTCACTGCGCCCTTGCAGGGCGGGATCCGACAACATTCTTCCGACTTCCTCGTAGCGATCAGTGGTGCGCTCGAGGCGTCTGCGGATGGAGTCTCTCATTCCTCTTCCGCGTCCAGATGGAAGAGTCGCCGCGCCGCATGGACAAGGGCCTCGTCTCCGGCGGAGCCGGCTTCACGCAATGCATGCGTTGGTGCATGTACGAGCCGATGGGTAAGCGTATCGGCGAGGTAAGCCATTGCATCGGAGGGCGAACGGCCAGCCGCAAGCAATTTCATTGCCTGCTCGAGTGTCTCGGCACGCACCCTTTCGGCGGTCGTGCGAAGCTCCCGAATGGTCGGAATGACCTGTTGGCCCCGCAGGCTCGCCATGAAGCGGCCGACTTCCTCCTCAATCAGAATCCTCGCTTCGCGGGCCTCGTCCTCGCGAGCCTTGAGGTTCTGACTGACGAAATGCTGCAGGTCATCAATGGAGTAAAGGTAGACGTCCTCGAAGTCGCCGACGCCAGATTCGATGTCCCGCGGCACGGCAATGTCGACCATGAACATCGGTTTGCGGCGCCGCGCCTCCAGCGCTGCGGCGACGTCGGCAGTCAGGATGACCGGCTGAGGACTGGCGGTGGAGGTGATGACAATGTCCGCTTCTGGTAGATGGTTGGCCAGCGCGTCCAGCGTGATCGCCGACGCATTGAATTCCGCGGCAAGTCCCTGTGCCCTGTCGAGGCTGCGGTTGGCAATGATCATCCGCTTCAGTCCCTGCGAGTGCAGGTGACGCGCGGCGAGGGCAATGGTTTCCCCGGCACCGACCAGCAGTGCGGTGTGGGACTGAAAGCCGGCAAAGATCTGTCGCGCAAGACTGACTGCCGCATAGGCAACCGAGACGGCATTGGCGCCGATCCGGGTCTCGGTACGAACGCGCTTGGCGACCGAGAAGGTGGCCTGGAAGAGGCGGTTTAGCACCGGCCCGGCGGTGCCATGGTCCTGGGCTGTGCGGTAGGCGTCCTTCAACTGGCCGAGGATCTGTGGCTCCCCGAGGATCATCGAGTCGAGGCCGGAGGCCACGGCGAAGGCATGCTCTACGGCGCGTTCGTCGTGATGCAGGTAGAGGCAGTCGTCCAACTGGCTCGACAGTCCATGGTATTCGGCCAGCCAACGGGCCAGTTCCTGCGCATCGTCGGCGACGCAATACAACTCGGTACGGTTGCATGTCGATACAATGACGTTTTCGCGCGCGCCTTCGGTGGCGAGCGACTGCAGGGCGTCCGGCAGGTTTTGAGTGTCAAAGACCACCTTCTCCCGGACTTCCACAGGTGCCGAGCGATGATTGATCCCGACGACGACGAGTGGCATGAGGGGCCCGAAAATGGTCGGATTTTCCCGGCAATTGTCCGGTACGTTGCCCATGAAGAGCAAGCACTCGCGCCGGGGCGTGGTCACCGTATAGTGCATGCATGGTAACGGTTCTGTACGCATATGCCGCGTTTCGCAGCGCCCTGCGGGGAGCGCTCCCCCTGCTTGCCTTGACCTTGGCCGGGATGACGGCGGTCAGAGC
>CAXBRZ010000003.1:0-27175 GCA_963978075.1 uncultured bacterium
AGCGCATCACCTCGACCAAGGTCGGCTCGATCACCTCGATCCAGGCCGTGTACGTGCCTGCCGACGACTTGACTGACCCGTCGCCGGCGACCACGTTCGCCCACTTGGACGCGACCGTCGTTCTTTCGCGCCAGATCGCCGCGCTCGGCATCTATCCGGCCGTTGACCCGCTCGACTCGACCTCGCGTCAGCTCGACCCGCTGGTCATCGGCGAGGATCACTACAACACCGCCCGCGGTGTGCAGGCCATCCTGCAGCGCTACAAGGAACTGCAGGACATCATCGCGATTCTCGGCATGGACGAGCTGTCGGCCGAAGACAAGCAGACCGTGTCCCGCGCCCGCAAGATCCAGCGCTTCCTGTCGCAGCCGTTCCACGTTGCCGAGGTCTTCACGGGCCAGAAGGGCAAGTACGTGCCGCTCAAGGAAACGATCCGCGGCTTCAAGGCGATCATCGCCGGCGAGTACGATCACCTGCCGGAGCAGGCGTTCTACATGGTCGGTACGATCGAAGAAGCCGCCGAGAAGGCCAAGACGCTGACCTGAGGACTGAACCATGGCCTCGACCATCAACGTCGACATCGTCAGCGCCGAGGGTGAGATCCACTCCGGCGTTGCCACGATGGTGTTCGTCCCGGCAATCCAGGGTGAGCTCGGCATTGCGCCGCGCCACGCCCCGTTGCTCACCATGCTGAAGCCGGGTGAAATCCGGGTACAGACTGTCGACGGCGAGGAGCACAGCTTCTACGTCGGTGGTGGTGCCCTCGAAATCCAGCCGCAGCGTGTGACGGTGTTGGCGGATACCGCGATCCGTGCCCACGACCTCGACGAGGCGCATGCGCTGGCGGCCAAGCAGCGCGCCGAAGAAGCGATGCAGGGGACCCTCGACCAGATGGGTCTTGCGGAAGCTCAGGCCGAGCTGCTGCGCGCAGCTGCCCAGCTGAAGATGCTCGAGAAGATCCGCAAGCTGCGCAAGTAACTCACGGCCCATCGCATCACTGCGGCCTACCTCAGGGCGGGTTGCAATGCCTCCCCAACAAGCGGGCTTTGGTATCCGTGACCGCTCAGAAAATCCCGGCGTAGCTTTCTGCCATCGCCGTGGAGGCGGCCTGCGAACAGGCGATGGCGGCAAGTTCTGCGCTTTGCAGGCGTAGCGCGTAGTCGCTTCCGTCCAAACGATGCAGCAGCCGGGTCATCCACCAGCTGAATCGCGTCGCCCTCCAGACTCGCTGCAATGCGCGGTCCGAGTACACGTCCAGAGCACGCGTGCTGCCCGAACGATAGTAGTCCGTAAGAGCTTCCCAGAGTAGACGGACGTCGGAGGCCGCGAGATTCAGTCCTTTGGCACCCGTCGGTGGCACCACATGCGCGGCGTCACCGACGAGAAAAAGCCTCTCAAAGCGCATGGGCTCCGCGACGAAACTCCGCAGTGCGATGACACTTTTCTCGATGATCGGCCCGGGCACGACGGCGTTGCCCATCTCGTCTGGCAGTCGCCTTCTGAGTTCGTCCCAAAACCGAGCGTCAGACCATTGCTCTGCCGTCGCATCAGACCCGCATTCGAGATACAGGCGGGCACGCTGCGGTGAACGCATGCTGCAAAGGGCGAAGCCACGCGCGTGATGGGCATACACCAACTCTGGCCGAACGGGCGCCGAGTCCGCGAGGACGCCCAGCCACGTTGCCGGCAGCGCCTGATGAAACTCGGTCAAATGGCCCATCGGGACGCTGGCGCGGCTAATGCCGTGATAACCGTCGCAGCCGGCCAAAAAGTCGCCTTCCACCGTCTGCCGGAGGCCCTCGACCGAATAAGATACCCGCACCGGTCCGGACATCGACTCAATGGTGACGTCCGTCGCCGACCAGACCACTTCATCCCCGATCGCATCCCCGAGGTCGCGCTGCAACTCCGACTGTCCGTACACACAGACTGTCCGACCCGTCAGTCCAGCGAGATCAATCCGGTGGGTGTGGTTGTCAAAAGCGAGGAAAAACCCCTCATGCGTCAGGCCTTCTGCCTGCATCCGCGCGCCAACGCCTGCCTCACGGATCAGATCGACCGACTGGGATTCCAGCAGCCCCGCGCGAAGACGACCTTCGACATGGCGCCGCTCTTGCCGTTCCAGCACCAAACAATCGATGCCGTGACGGCGCAATAACAACGCCAACAGGAGGCCCGATGGTCCTGCGCCGATGATGATGACCTGAGTCTTATGCATCGATTCGATTCGCCATGTCCTTTCGCTGTATCTGGCCCACAAGCCCGACCAACTCCACCTTGTCCACGGAACTAGAGCCGCGCAGCCTCAGCCTGCAACTGTTGCAACAGGAACCGCTGAGCCGTGGTTGGCACCCAATCCCGACGTTGCGTGAGCCCGATCGTACGCGACATCTCGCCAAACGGATGGGCTATCCGCTCCAGCGTTCCTGAGACGAGCTCCCTGCGTACCTGGTGCTGGGAGGTCAACATCAGGCGGTCGCTCGACAGGAGCAATTCACGTGCCGCAACGAGCGAATTGCACTCGATCGCCGTTGTCGGCCCTGAGTGACCTATGAGTTCGTCAAAGCGCCGACGTAGCGGAGATGACGCGCGCGGCGCTATCCATGCCGACATCCGAAGGGCGCGTGCACGGGCGGTCTGGCGGGCCAGAGGATGGCCTGCTCTCGCGACGACAATCAAAGGGTCGTCGAAAAGCGGTGTTTGCGACACCTGCGAACTCGTCGTCTCACGCAATGCACCGACCAGCAGATCCGCCTGTCCACCTAGGAGCGCCTCCAGCATGCTCTCGTAAGGCCCGTCGAGCACACTGATCCGGTGCGCGGGATAGGCCTCCGCCAGTGCCAACAGCGCAGCAGGGACCACGACGCTACGTGCCAACGGCATGGCGCCGATGATGGTCATGCCGGTCGCCCGGCCAGTCTGCTCGGAGACTTCTGAACACGAAGCCCGCCATTCCACGCACGCGAGGTGTACCCGCCGCGCGAGTCTCAGCGCCGTCCGAGTCGGCCGCAGGCCATGAGAAGTGGCCTCGAGCAGTGCGACGCCCAGGACGTTTTGAAGTTCACGGATCGGTCGGTGCAGAGTCGCACGGCTGGTGGCGCGCGCGCGGGCCGCCGCGGCCAGGCTGCCATGGGAGGTGAGGTCCAGTACAGCGCGCAAGTGGGTCGCGGTCACCTGGTGTCCCGCCTCGCTGCCGGTTTCAGCCAATCCGGCGTGCACATGCTCCAGCAAGCGGGACAAATGTGGTACCGCGCGATGCAGCGCCGGCGTCCCGACCATGCCAGAAGACTCACGGTAAAACAGCATGACACCCAGCTGTTGCTCCAGACGGGAGACCGCCTGACTGATCGCCGGCTGCGTCAGATTGAGCGCGGATGATGCGGCTGTCACCGAGCCCAACCGCAACACGGCAAGCGTGGCGGCCACGTGACGGAGGTTCGGCAATAGCGGATGAAGGTCCTGCACGTACGCAATTTCTTATATCGCGGTGCTAAATGCAATTGGCTGGCGACGTCCCTCGGCAGGACAATAACTCTCCGTCCCGGTGGTCCGAGGAGAACGGCCGTGCATGTTGTCCATACCCGCATTTTGAGACCCGACCCAGCCGCTGTCAGCGGCCTTGCGACCTGCGGCGTGGCGACGGTCCACGAAGCCCAGGGGAGAATCGGATTGCTCGCCCCCGCGATACGACCCATATACCGGGGAGCACGCATTGCAGGCCCGGCGGTGACGGTGTCTGTAGCGCCCTGCGACAACTGGATGATCCACGTGGCCGTCGAGCAGTGCCAGCCCGGCGACATTCTGGTCGTGGCGCCGACCTCATACTCTGATGCGGGGTACTTCGGTGAACTGCTCGCACGTTCGTTGATGGCGCGTGGCGTGCAGGGTTTGATTATGGATGCCGGCGTGCGGGATGTTCGCGATTTAGAGGAAATCGGCTTTCCGGTGTGGTCCAAGGCTGTCTCTTCTCAGGGAACGGTCAAGGAAACCCTTGGCAGCGTCAATACGCCGGTGGTGTGTGCCGGGCAGCGCATCCGGGCGGGCGACGTGATCGTCGCAGACGACGATGGGGTCTGCGTGGTACGCCGGGAGTTGGCACCGAGCGTACTGGCGGCCAGCCAAGCCCGTGAGGTGAAGGAAGCCGCGGTCCGTAAGCGCCTGATGGCCGGCGAGCTCGGCCTCGATATCTACGGCATGCGCGAAAAACTCGCTTCGCGCGGTCTGGTCTGGACTGACGCACTGCCAGAGGACTGAGGCATGACACGCGGGATACCTGCCATGCTCATGCGTGGTGGCACCTCCAAGGGCCTGTACCTCGAGGCGCGGCATCTACCGGAAGATGCCGCGGCCCGTGACGCCTGTCTCCTGTCCCTGATGGGATCCCCGGACCCACGCCAGATCGACGGATTGGGCGGTGCGCACCCTCTGACCAGCAAGGTGGCCGTTGTATCGCCTCCCTCGCGAGCGGATGCGGATGTCGATTACCTGTTCCTGCAAGTCATGGTCGACAAGGCACTGGTCAGCGGCACGCAGAATTGCGGCAATATCCTTGCAGGCGTCGGCCCATTTGCGATCGAGCGCGGGCTCGTCTCGGCTCGGGATGGCATTACGCCGGTGCGTATCCACATGCTGAATACCGGCACGGTCGCCTGTGCCCACGTACCGACGCCGGGCAACATCGTCGATTACCGCGGCGAGACGCGAATCGACGGCGTTCCGGGCACCGCGGCTGCCATCCGCATCGAATTCGCCGATATTGCAGGATCCAGCTGCGGGCAACTCTTCCCCACCGGAAATCGGATCGACGAGGTCTTCGGCACGCCAGTCACGTGCATCGACAATGGAATGCCCGTTGTGATCCTCCCGGCTGCCGCCTTCGGGTTGGATGGCACAGAAAGCCCCGAGGCCATCGAGGCCAACCTCGACGTCTGCGCGCGTGTGGAGGCCATTCGCCTCGCCGTCGGTCCGCGCATGAATCTGGGTGACGTCAGTAAAAAAACCGTTCCCAAAATGACCCTGGTCTCTCAGGCGCTGCATGGCGGGACCCTCTCCACCCGCACATTCATTCCTCACCGTGTGCATGACGCCATTGGCGTACTCGGAGCGGTTTCTGTCGCCACCGCAGCGGCGATCCCCGGGACAATTGCGGCAGACATTGCCGCAAGCTCGGCAAACATGGACAACACCCTCACCATCGAACACCCGACTGGCTATTTTTCCGTCGACATTGATGTAAAAACCGAGGGAGAGCAGATCGTCGTAGAGCGTGCGGCGCTTTTGCGCACGGCGCGAAAACTGATGGATGGAATGGCCTTCCCGCATGGGGACGATGCGTGACCAGGCTTGCCATCATTGGATTCGGTGAAGTGGGACAAAGGCTGGCCCAGGATCTTTCGAGCCGACCAGACCTCACCATCACCGTCTGGGATCGGCTCTTTATTGAGCCTGACAGTACCCCAGGACGCGCGGCGGAACGCATGACCGTGCAAAAGGCACCGGCCTTGGGCGATGCTGTTGACAACGCCACCCACGTCATCAGTGCGGTCACGGCCGCAGAAGCCATCCCGGTAGCCATGGAAGCAGGACCGCTGCTCTCGCCCGGCGTCTGGTACCTCGACGTGAATTCGATTTCGCCTTCAAGCCGGGCGTCTGCCGCGGCAGCCGTGCAACTCCACGGTGCACGTTATATCGAAGCGGCAGTCATGTCGCCGATCGAGCCTCACGGATGCAATTCACCGATCCTGCTGGGCGGACCGCATGCTTCAGCATTCCCGGTGCAAGATCTCGGCCTTGGCAACGCGCGTGTCTATGACTCACGCTTAGGAACGGCCTCGGCAGCAAAACTCTGCCGGAGCGTTGTCATCAAGGGCCTCGAGGCCCTCATGACGGAATCGCTCTGTGCGGCCCGTCACTACGGGGTCGAAACCACCGTACTGGAATCCTTTCGACACCTGTTCGCGCATCCCGACATCTCGGAATTCGCCCGGTATCTGATCACCAGATCCCTGCAGCACGGAACACGTCGGGCGGACGAGATGGAAGAAGCGGCCGGAACTGTCCGCGATGCGGGTCTGGCACCCTGGCTCGCCGAAGCGACCGCTGCGCGACAGCGCTGGTCGGGGGAACGGCAGCAAACAGCATCCCGCACCCTGAGCCTTTCTGAACTCCTCGATGCTACCCGTCTGGAGACTCCATGCTGATCATAGATTGCCACGGCCACTACACGACTGCGCCGGCCGGATTGCAGGCGTTTCGCGACGCACAGATTGCCCGGATTAAAAATCCTGCTTTGCCTGCCGCAACCGGGCCATATGTCAGCGATGATGAAATTCGCGACAGTATTGAAAACAACCAGCTGCGTCTGCAGCGCGAGCGGGGCGCCGATCTGACGATCTTCTCCCCACGCGCGTCGGCGATGGCGCACCACGTCGGCGATGAAGCCGTTTCGATTGACTGGACACGCGCGTGCAATGACCTGATTCATCGCGTAGTTTCGCTCTATCCTGAGAATTTCGCCGGCGTGTGCCAGCTGCCACAATCGCCGAAAGCCAGCCTCGCTGGTTCCGTCCGGGAACTTGAGCGCTGCGTCACCGAGCTGGGATTCATCGGCTGCAACCTAAATCCGGACCCGTCTGGCGGGCACTGGACTTCCCCGCCGCTCACTGATCGGTTCTGGTATCCGATTTACGAGAAAATGGTCGAGCTGGATGTGCCCGCGATGATCCATGTCTCGTCTTCCTGCAACCCGAACTTTCACGCCACGGGCGCCCACTACATCAATGCAGATACGACAGCGTTCATGCAGTTCATCGAGGGCGACCTTTTCCGGGATTTTCCCGGACTGAGATTTGTGATTCCCCACGGGGGTGGCGCAGTGCCTTATCACTGGGGCCGCTATCGCGGTTTGTCGGACATGTTGAAGCGTCCGGCCCTGCGTGAGCACGTGATGAAAAACGTCTTTTTCGATACCTGTGTCTATCACCAGCCGGGGATTGATCTGCTGGCGAAAGTCATACCGGTCGAAAACATCGTGTTCGGATCTGAGATGGTGGGGGCAGTGCGCGGAATTGATCCTGAAACGGGACACTACTTTGATGACACCAAGCGGTATATCGATGCCCTGCCGCTACACGACGCCGAAAAGCACGCCATCTTCGAGGGCAACTCGCGCCGTATCTTCCCTCGATTGGATGCGATCCTGCGGAGCCAGGGAAGATGAGCGAATTTCGCATGGATCCGAACTGGCTGCCGTTCGATCCGAATCCTACAAAACCAACCTACACTCCACCGCCCGGGGCGGTGGACGCTCACTGTCATGTCTTCGGGCCTGGATCCCTCTTTCCTTACGCGCCTGAGCGCAAGTACACGCCCTGCGACGCTTCCGCGGCACAACTGTTCTCGCTGAGGAATCTCTTGGGTTTCGAGCGAAACGTGATTGTTCAAGCCACCTGCCACGGAACGGACAATCGCGCGATGTTGGATGCCATCGCGCGCTCGGGAGATACCGCCCGTGGCGTCGCCACGGTCAGCCCACACATTGCCGATGCCGAATTGCGTGCCCTCGACGCGGCCGGCGTCCGGGGCGTCCGGTTCAATTTCGTGCGGCGGCTGGTCGATACCCCAGACCCGGAAGAACTGCGAAGGATTGCGCACCGGGTCGCCGAGCTGGGCTGGCATATCGTGATTTACTTCGAAGCTCAGGACCTTCCCGAGTTATACGACTTTTTTGTCAGTCTTCCGACGACCCTCGTCGTGGACCACATGGGGCGTCCGGACCTCTGCAAGCCGGTGGACGGCGCCGAATTCCAGTTGTTTGTCCGCATGATGCGGGAACATCCGAACATCTGGTCCAAAGTCACTTGCCCCGAGCGCCTGTCCACGATAGGACCTCCGAACTACCCCGACTTCGTGCCATTCGCGCGCCAACTGGTGGAAAGCTTCCCGGACCGGGTCCTCTGGGGTACCGACTGGCCTCATCCCAACCTGCGCTCGCATATGCCGGATGACGGCCATCTGGTCGACATCATTCCCAAAATTGCTGTCACCGAGGATCTCCGATCCCGGCTGCTGGTGGACAATCCTACAAAACTGTACTGGAGCCGGTAACAAACCATGGCACTCAAAAAACCCTATCTCGACGTTCCGGGAACCACAATATTCGATGCCGACCAAGCCCGGCGCGGATACCACCTGAACCAATTTTGCATGTCGCTGATGAAGGCGGAGAACCGGGACCGCTTCAAGGCCGATCAGGCAGCGTATCTGGCGGAATGGGCGATGACACAAGAACAGCGTGATGCTGTTCTGGAGCGGAACTACGCAAGAATGGTCGAACTTGGCGGGAACATCTATTTTCTCGCCAAACTGTTTTCCACCGACGGGCAGACTTTCCAGTTTGCGGCCGCCTCCATGACGGGCATGACCCAGCAGGAGTATGCGGACATGATGCTGAATGGTGGGCGATCACCCGAAGGCAACCGATTCATTGGGGAGCAGAACTGATGGCACGCATTACCGCCGGCGTAACGACTTCCCATGTCCCTGCCGTTGGCGCAGCCATGGACAGAGGCAAGACCCAAGACCCCTACTGGGCACCCGTCTTCGCCGGGTATGAGTTCTCCAAGCGCTGGATGAAGGAGAATACTCCCGATGTCATCATCCTCGTGTATAACGACCACGCCTGCGCATTCGATCTGAACATCGTTCCGACCTTTGCGATGGGCTGTGCCGAGCGATTCCTGCCTGCCGATGAAGGCTGGGGTCCCCGACCCGTTCCCGTCGTCGAAGGTCATCCGGAATTTGCCGCGCACCTGTCGCAATCCCTGATTCAGCAGGATTTCGACCTGACAATCATCAATTCGATGACGGTCGATCACGGTCTGACGATTCCGCTCTCGCTGATGTTTGGGCCTGTTGAAAAATGGCCCTGCAGAATCATCCCGTTACCCGTCAATGTCGTCCTTTACCCACCTCCCTCGGGCCGCCGTTGCTATGCGCTCGGTCAGGCCATTCGCAGGGCAGTACAGGAATTTGACGGAGACCTGAACGTGCAGGTCTGGGGGACGGGCGGAATGAGCCACCAACTGCAGGGAAAACGGGCTGGGCTGATCAACCGGCCGTGGGACCAGGCCTTCCTTGACCAGCTGATCAACGATCCCGCAGCACTGGCCCAGATGCCGCATATCGACTATGTGCGGGAGGGGGGCTCTGAGGGAATCGAACTTGTGATGTGGCTCATCATGCGCGGCGCCCTGTCCGAGAAAGTTCGGGTCGCGCATCGCTTCTATCACGTGCCCGCTTCCAATACGGCCGTTGGCCATCTCATTCTGGAGAGTGAAGCATGAAGGTTGTACTGGCAGGCGCGGGTGCTTTTGGCATCAAGCATCTCGACGCGATCAAATCCATCGGCGGCATTGAGGTGGTCGCGCTGGTCGGCCGGCGCCTCGAACAGACCAAGGAGGTCGCCGACAGGTATTCCATTCCAAACGCGTTGACCAGCCTGGACGAAGCGCTGGCACTACCGGACGTGGATGCGGTCATTCTGTGCACGCCAACGCAGATGCATGCCGCGCAGGCCATACAGTGCCTGCGGGCCGGCAAGCATGTTCAGGTCGAGATACCGCTCGCCGACAGCCTCCATGACGCCGAGTCGGTCGCGATAGCTCAGCAGGAAACCGGCAAGGTCTGCATGGTTGGCCACACTCGTCGCTTCAATCCGTCGCACCAATGGGTCCACCGGAAAATCAAGGCCGGTGAACTCCGATTGCAGCAAATGGACGTACAAACATTCTTCTTCCGTCGCTCGAACCTAAATGCCCTTGGACAGCAGCGGTCGTGGACCGACCATCTTCTTTGGCACCACGCGGCTCATACGGTTGACCTCTTCACTCACCAGACGGGCGGCAAGGTTGTTCGTGCCCATGCGTTGCAGGGCCCGAAACATCCAGAGCTCGGCATCGCCATGGACATGTCCATCCAGTTGCAGTGCTCCACAGGCGCCATCTGCACCCTGTCCCTGTCATTTAACAATGACGGTCCGCTGGGCACATTTTTCCGCTATATCGGGGATACCGGAACCTACATTGCACGGTATGACGACCTGCTCGACGGGCGGGATCGTCCGATTGATGTTTCCGGAGTCGACGTCTCGGTCAACGGGATCGAGCTGCAGGATCGGGAATTCTTTGCGGCAATTCGGGAGGGGCGCGAGCCGAACGGGTCGGTCCACCAGGTGCTTCCCTGCTACCGAACATTGCACGAGCTTGAACTCATGTTGGATTCGTCGGTCTGAGCTCGACTTGCGGTAACCGGTCGCGGTCGGTCTGCGGCCGCGCCTCCCGGCACGAATGATTAGCGCGCGATCACCGAGCCCCTTCAGAGTCGGAACGCGGTCGTAGACTCCAGGTCCGCTCTTCGCCTACCTCGGCGACGGTGCCGCTCCCAGGAAACGACAACAGCTGGGCCGATGATCACGGTGCACATTCGATATCAATGACCGTGCAGACGTTCGCGGCCTGAGAACTCGCGCCTTGCGAGCCGCTACTGTTCACTCGACGGTCACAGACTTCGCGAGATTTCTTGGCTGGTCCACATCTGTTCCCCGCATTGTGGCGACGTGATAGGCGAGCATCTGCAGGGGTATCGTATACACAATCGGCGCCTGAAATTCCGATATGTGGCGCGGCATCGTGATCACATGCACCCCGTCGCTCTCGACGAGGCCAGCCTCGGGATCGGCGAAGACATAAAGCTCGCCGCCACGGGCGCGCACTTCCTGAAGGTTGGACTTGAGCTTTTCAAGCAGGTCGTTGTTGGGCGCCACCGCGATGACGGGCATGTCATCGTCAATCAGTGCCAGAGGACCGTGCTTCAGTTCGCCGGCAGCGTAGGCTTCGGCATGAATGTAGGAAATTTCCTTAAGCTTCAGAGCCCCTTCCATCGCAATCGCAGAAAGCGCACCGCGTCCGAGGAAGAGCGCATGGTGTTTGTGGACGAATTTTTCCGCCAGCGCCTTCACCACCTTGTCCAGCGCGAGGGTTTGTTCCACCAACCTCGGAGTTTCCAGCAACTGGGTCGCGAGATCATGCTCAGCTTGCACGGACATACCGTGCTTTTTGCCGAGCGCCACAACGAGCATTCCAAGGGCGACCAGCTGCGTAGTGAAAGCTTTGGTCGACGCCACGCCGATCTCCGGACCGGCGCGCGTCAGCATCACCAGATCCGACTCCCGGACCAGCGACGACTCTGGTGCATTGCAGATGGCCAGCGTCGACAGATAACCGGACGACTTGGCTTGGCGAAGCGCGGCCAGCGTGTCGGCGGTTTCGCCGGACTGGGAAATCGAGACAAACAGCGTCTTGGGAGGCACTACCGGATTGCGGTAGCGAAACTCGCTGGCGATGTCGACCCAGCAGGGGAGTCGGCAGATCTGCTCGATCTGGTACCGTGCCACACAGCCGGCATGCCAGCTCGTGCCGCAGGCGACAATCTGTACGGCTTCCGCCTCGGCCAGGATGCCACTCGCGGACGGCCCGAACGCTGCTTCAAGCAAGCGTCCCCCGGCGATGCGTTCAGCCAGCGTCTGGGCGATCGCACGCGGCTGCTCATGGATTTCCTTGAGCATGTAGTGGGCATACTCGCCCTTCTCGACCGCGTCGGCGGAAAGCTCGGAGATCCGGATGGGCCGCTCTACGGCCTGGCCGGAGGCATTGTAGATGGTAACGCTGTCGAGGCGGATCGTCGCAACATCGCCTTCCTCGAGAAACTGGAATTGGCGCGTGACCGTGAGCAGGGCCGAAACGTCGGAGGCAACATAGTTTCCGTCATCACCGCGACCGATCACCACCGGACATCCCGCCCGCGCCACGTGCAACGTCCCTGGATCCGTCTCGCCCATGACCACGAGCGCATAGGCGCCGTGCAGCTCGCCCACGGTACGGGCCACGGCAGCCTCAAGATCTGCACCCTGCTGCATATGAAAGTGGATGCGATGCGCCACGACTTCCGTGTCCGTCTCGGACTCGAAGACATATCCCGCGCCAAGCAATTCGGCCCGCAGCGACTCGTGATTCTCGATGATGCCGTTATGCACCAGGGCAATGCCGTCACGCGAGATGTGCGGGTGGGCATTGCGCTCGCTGGGCACGCCGTGGGTAGCCCAACGGGTATGCGCCACGCCCACGTGACCTTCGATCGGTTCGGCGGCGAGCGCCTCCGTAAGTCGCGCCACTTTGCCGACGGTGCGGACGCGTTGCACCCGGCCTTGGGCGTCGAGCAGGGCAATGCCGGCGGAGTCATAACCGCGGTATTCGAGGCGCGATAGCCCCTCGATCAGCAGGGGAAGGACGTTCCGGGTTGCGGTTGCACCAACAATGCCACACATAGTCGAATTCCTCGGTCGCACGCCGTCGGGTCAATCCGACGTTGCATCCTCATCCTTGAGTCCGGACTTCTTGATGACTTCCGCGCGATTCGATGAGTCGAGTTTCTGCGGCCGGCGCCATCCCTGCAGGGTCCGCTGCTGACTTCGCTCGAGCGTCAGGCTCTTTCTTGGTACCGACTTGGTGATCGTCGAACCCGCACCGACGGTTGCCTCCGCGCCCACCGTCACCGGCGCCACGAGCATCGAGCCGGAGCCGATGAAGGCACCGTCCTCGATCACCGTTGGCCATTTGTTCTGGCCGTCATAGTTGCAGGTGATCGTGCCGGCGCCGACGTTCACCTGCGCTCCAATGGTCGAGTCACCCAGATACGTCAGGTGATTTGCCTTGCTGCCGGCGCCGAGGATCGTGTTCTTCAGTTCGACGAAGTTCCCGACATGCGCACCTTCGGCAAGGCGGCTGCCAGGGCGCAATCGCGCATAGGGCCCTATGACACAACGGCCGTCGATGTCGGCGCCATCGATCACGCTGTACGGATGAATGACCGTGTCGGCGCCGATCGTCGCGTTGCGAATGACGGCGCCGGGGCCGATGACGACGCGGTCACCCAAGGTCACTTCACCCTCGAGGACCACATTGACGTCGATTCTCACATCGCGGCCGACACGCACCTCGCCCCGGATGTCCAAGCGCAGAGGATCCGCGATGCTGACGCCGGCGTGCATCAGCGTCGCGGTGCGTCGACGGCGCAGCTCGGCTTCCAGCTGGGCAAGTTGGAGGCGATCGTTGACGCCGAGAACTTCTGCGGCGGTCGGTGCTGGCACAGCCTGCACCGCGACGCCGTCGCGCACGGCAAGCGTAATGACATCCGTCAGGTAGTACTCTCCCTGCGCGTTGTCGTTGGTCAGGCGTGCAAGCCAGACTTTGAGGCGGCCCGCGTTCGCCACGAGAACGCCCGTATTGGCCTCGCGAACGCCCTTCTCCTTCCGGTTGGCATCTTTTTCTTCGACGATTCGGTAGACGTTGCCCGCGTTGTCGCGCAGCACGCGGCCGTAACCCGTCGCGTCGTCCAGTTGGACCGAGAGGAGGGCGAGGCCATCGGCGCCGGCTCGGTCCAGCAGGACGCGCAGCGTGGCCGGCTCGATCAAGGGAACATCGCCGTAGAGCACCAGGACCTGGTGGTCGTCAGGGATGGTCGGCATCGCCTGCGCCACGGCATGACCGGTCCCCAGTTGTTCGGCCTGCAAGTCCCACTGCAGATCGGCCTCGGAAAAGACCTGTTGCACCTGTGCGCCACCGTGGCCGTACACAATGTGCAGCCCCTGCGGAGCAAGGGCACGGGCGGCCTTGAGGACATGCCCCAGAAGGGGCTCACCCGAAAGCGGCTGCAATACTTTCGGCAGGTCGCTGTGCATGCGCTTGCCCTGTCCGGCGGCCAGGATGACGACACTTAGCGGCATGGGCGCCCTTTAACGGATGGGGCCCCCATTTTCGCACAGCCCGCGAGCACAGCGGTTCCGGTATTGTTATCCGGTCCTGAAAGTTCGAGATTCCGCTATGCGCGAGAGATTCCTGTGGGCCTTTGCCGGTCTGACCCTTGTCCTGTCGCTGGCGGCGGCCCCGGCAACGGTGCCCTTGGCCTCAAAGCCCGGGGTGACGCATGAAGATATCTGGCTCATGCGGCGGCTCAGTACGCCGGTCGTCTCGCCGGACGGGACCCTGGCCATCGTTTCGGTGGTGGAGCCTTCGTATGACCCGAAGGAGCAGGCCTCGGACCTCTGGTTGCTCCATCCCGGCACGGAGGTCCCGGCGCGGCGGCTCACGTTCACCAAAACCGCCGAATCCGGCGTGACCTTCAGCGAAGACGGTACGCGGATCGCGTTCAGCAGTCGTCGTGAGGGGGACTCCGAAGAGCAGGTATACGTCATGGATCTGGTCCGCGGCGGCGAAGCCGAACGCATCACAGACGTGGTGATGGGCGCGCGTTCGCCGAAATTTTCGCCAGATGGCCGCATGATCGCGTTTGTAACTGACGTATGGCCGGGCGCGAAGGACGATGCTGACAATCGGCGGCTCCTGAGGGAGCGTGCGCAACGCAAGGCCAATGTCCGAGCCTACGACAGTTTCCCCGTGCGGCTCTGGGATCACTGGCTCGATGACAGGCAGCCCCATCTTTATGTGCAGGAGGCGCGCTTCGGCGCCGCCCCGCGCGACCTGCTGGCAGGTTCGGCACTCGTTCAGTCGCCTGGATTCACAGGCCGGGCCGAAGATGATGGCACCACGCTTGAGCCGGTCTGGGCCCCCGACGGTCAGGGGCTGGTCTTCACGGCCGGTACCGATCGAAACACGGCCGCACGCGCGTTCACACGGTTGGATCTCTGGTACGTCGCCATTGCCGCGGGCGAGCCCCGTGCGCTGACTTCCGGCCCCGACAGTTATCTGTCGCCAAGATTTGGCGGGCCGGAGGGCTCGCTGTACGCCGAACACCTTCACGCCAGCGGGCATGTGTATGACCTGACCCGCCTGGTACAGATGTCTTTCGGTCAGGGCACGGCCGGGCCCCCAAAGGACCTTACGCGGGATCTGGATCGCAGTGTGTCCAGTTGGGGCATCAGCGCGGATGGCACTGTGTACTTCCTGGCAGAGGACAGCGGGCACGAGCAGCTCTATCGGGCGCGGCAGGGGTTGGCGGCAAGGGTCGTGCTGCCATTGAGTTACGGCGTCATGACCGGTCTGGCGGTGGCGGGGCGCGCCAGCGAACCCATGCTCGTCGCCCGATTCGATGCGGCGGACCACCCGCCTGAGGTTGCGCGGCTGCGTCCGGCGCTGGGCTACGATCTGCTGACGGGCTTCAATGCCAAGCGCGCCCCCATCCTCAATGCCCTCGAATCCTTCACCTTCACGGCGAAGAACGGCCGCGCCATACAGAGCTTTCTGCTCCGGCCGCCGGGGTTCGACCCCTCACGCAAATACCCCTTGCTCGTGCTGCTGCATGGCGGTCCCCACAGCGCCTTTCGGGACAGTTTCGGCTTGCGCTGGAACTACCATCTCCTCGCGGCGCCGGGGTATGTCGTGCTCATGACCAACTACAGCGGTTCGACCGGCTTCGGCGAATCTTTTGCCCAGTCGATCGAACGAGATCCGCTCGCAGGGCCGGCGGAGGAAATCAATCAGGCAGCCGACGAGGCCATCCGTCGATACCCCTTTATTGACGCAGCCCGTCAGTGTGCCGCCGGCGCAAGTTATGGCGGGCATCTCGCCAATTGGCTTGAGGCTTCAACGACGCGATATCAGTGCCTCATCAGCCACGCCGGCCTCGCCGACCTCACCATGCAGTGGGGCACCAGCGACAGCGCCTACCATCGGGAAGTCATGATCGGCTCTCCACCGTGGGCCGAAGATCCACTTTGGCACGACCAGAGCCCGGTGTCGCACGCGGACAACTTTCATACGCCGATGCTGCTCAGCGTGGGCGAAAAAGATTTCCGCGTGCCGCTCAACAATACGCTGGAAATGTGGGCTGCCCTGCAACGTCAATCCGTGCCGAGTCGGCTGCTCGTTTTCCCGGATGCGAATCACTGGATTCTCAAAGGTGAGGACAGCCGGTTTTGGTACGAGGAAGTCATGCACTGGTTGGGCGATCATCTCGATGCGCCCAAAGGGTTGCAGTGAACTCCGGTGATTGTTCCCGCCGCCGCATCATCCTATGCTCAAGGATGCGGAATGTCCGATGGGGAAGCGGGAAATGGAACTGGAAGTAATCGCTGAGGGTCTCTGGTTTCCGGAGGGTCCGATTGCCGTCTCGGACGGTTCCGTCATCGTGGTGGAAATCCGTCGCAAGACCCTCACTCAGGTCTGGCCCGGCGGCAAGCGGCGGATCATTGCCGAGTTGCCGGGCGGCCCCAACGGTGCTGCTGTCGGTCCGGATGGGGCTATCTATGTGTGCAACAACGGCGGAGCCTGGGACTGGATGCCGGGTGACGTCCACCTTCCGGGTGACGCCCCCCCGGTCTATACGGGTGGATCGATTCAGCGCGTAGACCTGACGACCGGCGAAGTCACCACGCTCTACAGCGACTGCGAAGGTCTACCGCTCAACAGCCCGAATGACATCGTCTTCGATGGGACTGGCAACTTCTGGTTTACCTGTCTGGGTCAGACCGACGGTGAGGTGCGTCGCCTCGGTGCGTTGTACTACGCCAGCATTGATGGCAAATCAATTACCCGCTGGCGCAGCGGGGTGACCTCACCCAACGGCGTCGGCCTGTCGCCCGACGGCCGGACGGTCTACATGGCAGACTGCATGCTGGGCCGACTACTCGCCTACGATCTCTCTGCGCCGGGCGTCATGATTCCCAATGACACGATGGCAGGGGGTCGGGTCGTGTGCACTCTGCCCGGATTCCAGTGGCTGGACAGCATGGCGATTGAAGCCGATGGCCGTATTGCCGTGGGCACGTTATGGAATGGCGGCATCACGGTCTTTACGCCGGCAGGTGACGCCGAGCACGTTGCTTTTCCCGATCCGGTGACGACCAACATTTGCTTTGGCGGCTCGGACTTGCGTACTGCCTACGTGACCTGCTCGAGCACCGGCCGGCTGATACGCTGCTCATGGCCCCGATCCGGACTGCGACTCCATTACAACCTGTGATTGACGCGCCCTTCCAGCAGAGCGGGATTGCGCGGTCGGTTGAGCGGCAGGGGAGTGCATCGATTAGGATTTACCTCGGCGGTGAATCGCCCGCCTGAATTGCTCGTCAGCTTGCAGAGGGTAACAAGATGTCATCGCGATCCGAGGAAGACACGGTAGCTTGCGTGGTGGAACAGGGCGTTGCCTGGGTGAGATTCAACCGCCCGGAAAAACGCAACTGCATGAGTCCCTCCCTCAACCGGCAGATGCTGCGCGTACTGAATGACCTCGAATTTCGCGATGATGTCGGTGTCCTCGTGCTCTCGGGCGAGGGCACGGCATGGTCGGCCGGAATGGATCTCAAGGAATACTTTCGCGAAACAGAATCGTTGGGGCTGAAGGGTGTGCGCCACTCCCAGCGAGAGGCCTATGCCTGGTGGGAGCGGTTGCGGTGGTACCAGAAGGTCACCATTGCGATGGTCAACGGTTGGTGCTTTGGCGGAGCCTACGGACCCCTGTATGCCTGTGATCTCGCGTTTTGCGCGGACGACGCTCAGTTTGGCCTTTCGGAGATCAACTGGGGCATTCTGCCGGGCGGAGGAGCCTCCAAGGTGGCGACTGAACTGATGCCGATGCGCCAAGCGATGTACCACGCGCTATTGGGCGAGAACCTCACCGGGCCGGAGGCCGCCGCGGCCGGTCTCGTCAACGCATCTGTACCCGGCGACGAGCTTGAGGCACACGTTCGCGACATCACGGTACGCTTGCTGCGGAAGAATCTCGCGACGCTCAAGGCCACAAAGGATGCCATTCGGCGGGTCCGTGAGATGACCTACCAGAATGCCGAGGACTACCTGATCCGCGCACAGGAAGGTCTCAACTGGCATGACCGCTCAGACGGGCGTCATGAGGGGATGCGCCAGTTTCTGGACGATAAAACCTTCAAGCCTGGCCTTGGCGAATATGCCAAGGACAAGGACCGTTCGGGCTGAACAGCGGATCAGACCAGATTGCTGCGGCGAGCCAGCAGGACCAGTAGCGCCGCAGCGAGCAGCGATCCGCCGGCCATGATCGGTGCCACGACCGACACCGGCAGTCCGATCTGGAACAACACGCCGGCGAGCACCGGCGCGAGCGCAGCGCCGCCACGCCCGAAACCTACGGCAAACCCTGTCCCGGTTGCCCGCAACTCGGTCGGATAGACGGTGGCGAACAGCATGTAAAGGCCGGCAATCGCGGCATTGTTGAAGATGCCAGAAATCGCAACCGTGACCGTCAGCTGGGACAGGCCGTGTGGGCCGATGCCAAACCAGGCCACCATCCCGGCCCCGCCCAGCAGGACCACCGTAGTCGAGCGCCGGATACCGAACCGATGCACCACAAGTCCGAACAGTGCCCCGCCCAGAGCGCCGCCCACGTTGGCCCAGGTCAGGACGCCTGCGGCTACTTTGGGTTCAAAGCCAAGGTCCACAACCATCTTCGGTATCCACTTCAGGATGAAGTAGAAACTGGTGATGTGGGCGAAGTAGGCGGCCGTCACGATGACTGTGGTGGCAAGATAGGCGGGGCGTAGCAATTCGGCAAAAGAATGGCGGGTTTTGGCCGGCTCCACCTCTGACAGGCAGGTCGCGGCCTCCTGCCCAAGACGCCGCAGGGTCCGGTTGATCTGTTCAAGCGCTGTGCCAACGCGCCGGCGATCAAGGAACACCACCGATTCGGGCACCAGGATCCAGACCATCGGCAGGAAGGCCGCCGTTGCAAGTGCGCCCGTGTGAAAGACACCCTGCCATCCTCCGGTTCCAAGAATGGACCGAGCCACAAGCCCGCCCAGAACGCCACCCAACGGATATCCGATCACCATCAGGGACATCGCAAAACTGCGCCACCGCAGGTTCGAGAATTCCGAGGCAAGCGCATTGATGCAGGGCAGTACGCCCCCGATGCCGATGCCGGTCAGTAGCCTGAAACCCAACAATTGCGGAACGTCCTGAGACACCGACGCACCGTGCATCCCGATCGCCATGGCGACAAGGCAACCCAGGACGGTCGGGCGTCGGCCGAAACGGTCAGCAAAACCGCCGAGGACAACCGATCCGATGGCCATCCCGAGCAGTTCCATGGACAGGATCCAGCCCAGCGTCGCCTTGTCGACACCCCAGTCATGTGAGATGCCAGGTGACGCGAAACTGATCGCCAGCACATCGAATCCGTCCATGGCATTGAGTCCCATCGTCACAAGGATCACGAGCCACTGAGCCAGTCCCATCCGGCCAAGGTTGATGATCTGTCGGGCATGGGTCTGCATGGTCGGGAGCCTCTTCGCAGATGGACAGAAAAGAAATCTATTCGTGGATTCGTGTCAGCAGTTCTACCAGCAATTCCACTTCACTCGCAGAGAATCTCGACTTTAACCAGTCCTCGTGGGTCTTGATGGCCTTTTTGGCCAGGGTCAGGCGCGTCTGTCCTGCCGGCGTCAGATGGAGCGCCTGCTTGCGACGGTCTGTTCTTGACGGCTCCCGGCGCAGGAGGTCCCGGCCCGATAGACGGTCAACGATGGCCATGGTCGTCGCGCGATCCATCCGCATCAGGTCCGCGAGGTTGGTCTGGGCAATGCCAGGATGATCGGCAATCAGCCACATCACTGACACTTGCTTCTGGGTCAGGTCTAGCGCGGCGAAGGTTTCCATGAAGTGTCGATAGACGGCGCCATGCGCGAGGCGTAAATGAAATCCGACGATATCGCGCAGTCCGCCGATGTCGTCCGCCCCTTCAACATGGGGTATGGTTATCGAAACCGATTCAGATTTACGTCGCATCGGTCACCTTTCTTACAGCCGAAGAACCGTCATACAAGAATCGGAAGTGTTGGACCCACGATCTTTGTCCCGAAGGATGCCGACCATGCGAATCAATGCGCTCGACCATGTAAATATCATAACGGCCGACCTCGAAGCCTCTGCACGCTTTTATGTCGAGGTATTCGGTCTTGAGCGACGCAATGCGCCACCGCCTCTGACCCCCGCCAACGCACAGTGGATGTACGACCATGCGGGTCGCGCCATCATTCACGTCAACAGTCTCGAATGCCCCAGAGCCTACGACCGCCTGGTCGAGCCTGGTCCGACGGGCGCTTTGCACCACGTTGCGCTGAACTGCAGCGGCTATGCCGAAATGGTCCAGCGCCTAAAGGACCGTGGAATGGCCTATCAGACCAATCTGGTCGCTGCGATCGGTCTGCGGCAGATCTTCATGACCGACCCCAACGACGTGCTCTTCGAGCTGAATTTTTTCGCCGACTGACGATTTCCGGAGCGCGACGCCGTCGCGCTCCGGAATACCGGAATCAGACGCCGGTACGCCAACCCGTCTGATACTCCTGACGGGCGACGCGGCCGTACGGGGCCGGGCTGACGATGGCACGGACCTCGATTTGCTTGTGCGGCTCCACCGTCGTCTTGCGCGTGCCGCCGTTTTCCTCGCCCCACACGACCCGCAGCTCCGCGCCGACCGGGATCGACGGATCGATCGTGGCCAGGCTCAGTGCCTGCTTTTCGTTGTAGCTGTAACCCGTGAACACCGAGAGCCCCACGGTCTTGCCATTGGCGTCGGTAACACGGTCGTAGTTGGAAGAGGCGTAGTTGGCCAGGGGCACGTCAAAGAACTTGTACTGCTCGCCGTCCGGATTGAACAGCGATGCCATGATCTTGGCCATGTCCTCGGGGTGCCACGCCAGGGTGACTTTCTTGCGCTGCGCATCCGGATTCATGGCCTCAAGGGCGTCGCGACCGTGGAAATCGTGGTCGTAGCGAATGAAGGGGCCGTAGCCCATCTCGAACGGATTGAGATAGTAGTCCTCGATGTTCGCCGAAACAAAGCTGCCGCCGATCGAACCGGTCGCTTCGTAACTGTCCGCGCCCAGCCACTGCCGGTATCCCTTCAGTTTGTCCCCAGTGTAGATGGCTGGCAGCGGCGACGGTATCCAGCCGGATTCCAGAGTGTTCGATGGGTAGGCCCGGCTGCCGCAGGGCAGCAGTCCGAACTCCCGTCCAGCATCGAGGATCGCCGCGCGGATCTCTTCCTGTTCGGCGTACGGGCCCCAGATTTCAAGGCCGGGCGCGCCAGCCATCCCATGACGCAGCGTCCGCACTTTGTGACCGGCGATGTTCATCGTCGACATGTGGAAGAACTTCAGTTTTTCGAGCGTGCCGCCGTGCAGTTTCTCGATGACGTCCCAAGCGCGTGGGCCCTGGATCTGGAACCGCCACACCGAACGCGACACCGGCTTCCCCATCGGGCGCATGGGTGAACGATCGTCGAGCTCTACCTGAACGTCGTAACCACCGGTTGCCGCGTGATAGCGCAGCCAGTTTGACGCTGGCGCACGACCGACATAGACGTACTCTTCCTCTGCCAGACGGAAAATGATGCCGTCACCGATGATGTGTCCGTACGGGGTCGTCGGCACATACTGCTTCGCACGATCGACCTCAAAACCCTTCATTGAATTGACGGCTGTATCGGAGATCACCTTCATCGCGTCACGGCCACGCAGATACAGGTTCACCATGTGGTGCGTCTGGTCGAACAGCACCGCGCTGTGCTGCCAGGCCCACTGTTCGGTGCGCCAGTTGCTGAACTCCGGAGCCACAACCGGATAAACATACGCGCCGAGCTGCGAATTGCGCAGCATGCCGACGGTATCTCCGGCGCTGTTGATGACGTCTTCAAGCGTACGAGTGCTCATGCGGACTCCGAAGTCTGTGGGTGAGGGAAGGAAAACTTGTATGCATTACATACAAAAAATGTCAGTAACGCAAACAAATTTGCGACGCGATTGTCCTGTACAAAAAGCCCAAGGACGGTCAATCAGGCTGGGAAATGACGACCTTCCCGAATAGCTCACCGGAAGACTGGTACGCGTAGGCCGACAAAGCGTCTTCAAAGACGAAAGTCCGGTCAATGACGGGTTTGATGGCGTGCTCGTCGACAAACGCATGCAGGTCTCGAGCCATCTGGGCAGAACCGACGAAGATTCCGCGAAGCGAGGCGCCCTTGACCATCAGGGCCATAGGGTTGGCGTCACCCTCGCGAGAAAGAACACCGATCAGCGCGATTTCGCCACCAAACCCCACGGCCTGCATGGACTGGCCAAGCGTCCCGAGACCGCCGACCTCCACGACGTGAGAGACCCGAGCACGCGTCAATTCGGCGATGCGGGTCCCCCAATCCGGTGAGGCGATACGATTGATCGTCTCATCGGCTCCCAAGGCGCGAATGCGCGCAAGCTTGTCGTCACTGGATGAGACGGCAATCACGCGCGCCCCCGCCGCTTTCGCCAATTGCGCGGCTAGCAAAGACACGCCGCCAGTCCCGATGGTGACGACGGTGCCGTGATGGTCGAGCGGCCGGATACCGCAGAAAAGCGCATTCCATGCGGTCACGCCGGCACAAGGCAGCGTCGCCGCCTCCTCGAAGGACAGCGTGGCCGCCATGGGAACCACACCCGTCACCGGCAGAACCACGTATTCCGCCAGCATGCCGGCGGCTGGTGGCGCTCCGAGCGCATCGCCAAATTCCGGCGTCGGCGGACCCTCGAGCCAACGCTGGAAAAACGTGCCGGCGACCCGGTCCCCTTCCCGAAACGTTGTTACCCCTGCACCCAGAGCCGCGATGACGCCAGCGCCGTCCGACAGTGGCACTCCGGCGGTTGCAACGGTGCCACCAAAATAATGGCCCTTGGGAATCAATTGGTCCCGGTAGTTCAGGGAATTCGCCCGTATCCGCACCAAGACCTCGCCCGGACCCGGCGTCGGCCGCGGGCACTCAATGAGTTGCAATTGCCCGACCTCCGTGCAGCCTGCGGGTACTTGCCAAGCTCTCATCGTGGATGACATGACAGATCCTTTCTCTGGGGTAACCGGGAATTGCAACCGCTGCGATGATTCGTCTCGTCAGGCCAGGCCGAGGACCCTGGCGGCGTTGTCCTTCATGAGCCCGGAGAGCACGTCCTCGCGGAAACCGGCCTCACGGGCCGCCGCCAACCACTGGTCAGGGCGAATCAGCGGGTAGTCGGACCCAAACAGCATCTTTGACCGCAACGGACCATTGGCATAGCGAATCACCTGCGGCTGGAAATACTTGGGACTCCAGCCAGACAGGTCAATGAACACGTTGTCCTTGTGCAGCGCCATGGAAAGACTTTCATCGACCCATGGCCAGCTGGGATGGGCGAGGATGAACTTGATATCGGGAAAATCGACCGCCACATCGTCAATCAGCATGGGTTGACCCCATTTGAGGCGCACGCCGCCGCCGCCGCGCATGCCGGTGCCCATGCCGGAGTGACCGGTATGGAATATGGCGGGAAGCTTGTGTTCCGCGATCACTTCATAGAGCGGGTAGGCGATCCGGTCCGCGGGATGGATATCCTGCATGATGCCGTGGAACTTGAAGCCCTTTACGCCAAAATTCTCGATGAGGTCGCGCGCTTCCCGTGCGCCCAGTTTGCCCTTGCGTGGGTCTATCGACGCAAACGGGATAACGATGTCGCTGTTCTGCGCGGCGATTTCCGCCACTTCGTAATTGCTGACTCGCTTCGCGCCAATGCTGCTCTCGCAATCTACGGTAAACAGGCAAAACGCGATTTTCTGAGCCCGATAGTACTCAATGATTTGAGGAATTTTCGGCCGCTCACGCGGAGCCTTGAAATAGACGGATGCCGCGTCGAAGTAGCGGCCCATGACCGGATCTTCGGGATCGTGACAGGACACCTCCGCGTGTACATGCACGTCGATGGCGATCACCGAATTCAGGTCAATCATGGCAGCTACTCTCCCGATCTTGCAGACGGTCAAGTGGGTAGGACACAGTGTTCGAGAACCTGATGCAATCCGTCGAGAATACGATGGGCCCGCCGGTCCTGCGGGAGCGTTCGCCACTGGTGCGCCGTTGTGGTGCCCGTTGTGACCGCCAGCATCGTCGCTCCACCCCGGCGCGCCATGAGTCCTTCGACTGCAGGATCATCGCCGACGACTCCAAGTTTGCCCGAGGCAATGCCGAGCCGCTTGGCGACAAAACGCAGTGCACCGAGCGAGGGCTTGCCGAGCACCTTGGCACGCTTGCCGGTCATTCGGCTGATTGCGCCAACAATGGCGTAGGAGTATCCGAGTGTCCGCCCAGATTTAGTGGCAAAAAACGGTACATCAGATGCAGTATAAAAGCCGGCCCCACCCCAGATGGCGTGACAGGCGGCGTCAATGTCCTTCATGCCAAATTCAGGATGCCAGCCGACATAGACGGCGTCGGCTCCCTGGTCGCCTTCCTCTCCCGCATAGAGCGTCTTGAGTCCTGCGGCCTCCAGCGCATGACCGACTCCGCGGCTACCCAGCACGAGAATTGACCGATAACCCGCCCGGACAAAATGATCCGCCGCTATGCTGGATGGCGTCATCATCTGACCGTCCTCCACCGGGAGTCCGATCAAGCGCAACTTTGCCGCCTGCGCGGCGGGTGGGTAGGCACTGCCATTCGTCAGCAGCCCGAAGGGAATTTCGCGCCTCTTCAGTTCGTTCAACAAATCCACGGCGCCAGGCAGCGCGTCGTAGCTGCCCAATGCCCGGTCGCTGAGCAGGAGTGTCCCGTCGACATCAAACAATAGCCCGCTGACGCGCTGGGACACGGGAATTCTGGGAGTTTTGGTCGGCATCAGCAGGATTCCTTCGCGAGGCGCCGCATTTGCAGGCGAAAGCCTTTTCGCTCCACCGAGATGTCATGCAGGTCCTTGCGCCGCGTAATTTCCTCAATGAGGCGAAGGACAGGGCGACCAAGTGGGAAATAGTCCCGCCGGGCGGGTCCGGCCGAGCGCATGGCATCCACCTGACCCGCAGGCATGGTCGCACGCAACAGGAATTCCTCGTCGCTGAGGCCCGGACCGAATCGCCGCCGCAGATCCTCCAATGGAGCCATGGAGGGTTCCTCCCGCAGTTCGGCGGTCCGGGGTAAAGCCTCGATTTTTTGGAGCACCTCGGGATCTATGGGCAAAGTCGGCCGGCCGAAACGACCGATCGCATAGCGAATGACTTCATCGGGGACCGTGGCGTACCTCGTGGAGCCGGTGACATTCAGCACCGCCTGCGTCATGACGATCTGCGCAAATGGCGTCATGACGATTGGCCATCCCAGTTCCGCCCGTACGCGACCCAGTTCCTCGATGACCGCCGGCTCAAGGTGGCTCATCCTCGCTTCCGCCAGCTGCCGCCGCATCGTGCCGACCATGCCGCCCGGAAGCTGATGCGTCAGGTAACTCGCGTCAAATCCCTGGGGTCGTCCCATTGGGAGACCTTCCGAATTTGCGATCGCCGTAAAGTGGTCTGACACAATTTTCAGCGCCGCATCATCAATATCCACCCGATGTCCCAGCGCACGAAGATTGCTGACGATCCTCTCCATAGGCGGATTGGAGATGCCATCTCCGGTAGCGCCGGATGCACATTGCAGCGCATTGATACCGATCTCCGCAGCCTCAAGGTAGGTCTGCTCCGCAAGACCAATGGTGCAATGGGAGTGCAGTTCCAGTGGTTTGCCGCCGATGCGCGCCCGAATCGCCGGAATCAGCGTTGCGGCACGCTTGGGAGACAACAGGCCGCCCGGATCCTTGATATAGAGCGAATCGATGTCCGGTGACGCCGCGAGACGGGCCGCACATTCAGCAAAGTAAGTATCGTCGTGGATCGGGCTTAGGGTGAACACCAGCGCCGCGATGACGAACTCGCCACCGCCACGCTTGACCATGCGAGCGCAGGCGATGTTGGCATCCGAGTCGTTCATCGGATCCGCCAAACAGAAACGGCGGATTCCGTTTCGCGCCAGCGTCGTGAAGACCAGCTGCATGAACTCCGGACTGGCGGTTTCCCACGAGATGAACCGGAATCCCGTGGACATGAATTGCAACGGCGTGTTGGGCGTCGCTTCGGCCATCAGCCTGATCCGCTCCCATGGATCTTCTTGCTTGTACCGAACGGCAACACCCATGTGGGTCGACGTGGTGAAGTCCAGCGCCTTGAATCCGACCCGATCCATGACAGCAGCAATCGAGAGGGTGCGACCGGTGTCGACGCCGAGTGCAGCCCATACGCACTGATTTCCGTCGCGAAGCGATGTATCCACAAGTCCGATATCAGCCATGGGTCGCACTCTCCTGAGGCGATCGAGCAAGAAAGTGCTCTAGGAATCCGGTATCCACTCCACCCGTGCGAAATTCGGGGTCCGCGACCACCTGCCGGTGGAATTCAATGTTCGTTGCGACACCGTCAATCCGGCAGTCCGCAAGCGCCTGCGCAAGTTGTTCAAGCGCATCATCGCGGCTCGTGCCGTGGACAATCAGCTTGGCAAGCAGCGAGTCATAAAAAGGCGGAACAGTTGCGCCGTCGCGGATGTGGGTGTCAATTCGAAGCGCCTCTGCACTGGGCCAGTGGACACGGGAAATTTTTCCGGGAGATGGTGCGAAATCACGCGCTGGGTCTTCCGCGTTGATCCGGCATTCAATGGCGCTGCCATCAAAGCGAAGCTCCGCCTGCTGGTGGCGCAGGCCTAAACCAGCAGCGACGGCAATCTGCTCTTCGACAAGGTCAATGCCTGTCACTGCCTCGGTGACGGGGTGTTCCACCTGAATACGGGCATTCATTTCCAAGAAATAAAATTCACTGCGCTCGACATCCAGGAGAAATTCCACGGTCCCGGCACCCCTGTAGCTGAGACTTTTAGCGAAACGAACGGCCGCAGCGTGAATTGCGCCGCGCAGTTCTGCGCTCAGGCCTGGCGCAGGGGTTTCCTCTATCAGTTTCTGATACCGGCGCTGTACGGAACAGTCGCGCTCGCCAAGGTGAATGACATTGCCGACGCCATCTCCCAAGACCTGTACCTCAACGTGACGACCACGGGCGACAAACCGCTCGACGTACACGCGAGGATCGCCGAATGCGGCCCCTGCTTCTGAAGACGCGAGGGAAAACGCGTCATGGAGATCCTCCATGCGATCGACCCGCTTCATGCCGCGACCGCCACCGCCGCCGACGGCCTTGACAAGAACCGGGATCCCGATTATCTGTGCGAGCGCCGTGGCTTCGTCAGCGTTGCCGACCGGTCCGCCGGGAACGACTGGAAC
>CAXBRZ010000004.1:0-26064 GCA_963978075.1 uncultured bacterium
GGCGCCCAGGCCCAGGGATTGCTGCCCAGTCTCGTGGTCACGGCCGATGCGACGGTGGGAATCGATCTGTTGGACCGGCAGGGAGAGCGCGTAGGCGCCTGGACCTTGCCCGGAGAGCGCCCGATGCACGAAGCCCTGTATGCGCAGACCAGCGGCGTTGCCGCTGCCGCACTGCTTGACCCTGCTGTGGTCGAGGGTGGCTTCGGCGTCAACACATCCGGTGCGGTACAGTCGGGTTCCCGTATGGCCATCGCGTCCTGCGTCGCCGCCATTGCCCGTCGTCAGCCTGAACGGGTTCAGGTGATCGCCACCGGCCGATTTGCCGCTGAAGCCGTGCGGCAACTGATGCCGGAAGCCCGGGTCATCGAGGACCTAGCCCTGCAGGGACTTGCGCACCTCCTGACGGAGGCACGCTCGTGAGACGCCTCGCAGTGCTGCTGCTGCTGTGCAATCTCGTGCTGTTCCTTGCCTACCGGTACGCCAGTCCGCCGGCAGTGGTGCCACCGGTCGCCCCGACGACCAGCGCGCCTAAAATACTGCTTGCGACAGAACGCCCGGCCCCCAAACCGGAGTGCCGCAGTGTCGGGCCTTTTGCGAGTCGCCTGCTCATGACCCGGGTCTCTCAGTGGATGGCGGATCGGTTTGGTCCGCTGACCGAGCGCGATACGACGGTGCCTGCGCCGCCCGCCTACCGAGTGCAGATTGAAATGCAGAGCGCCGATCAGGCGGCCCGCCTGGCGCAACGACTGCGTGCGGCGTCCGCTGGCGATATTGCCGTGCTTGCACCAGAGCCTGGCGAGACCGCGGTGATCGTTGCGATGGGCCTTTTTGCAGAACGAAGCAATGCGGACCGCCGCATCGCCGAATTGCGTCGCCTTGGGGTGGACCCGCGCATCGCGCCGATCGAACGCCACGCCAGTCAATGGTGGCTCGATTTCACGGCGCTGGAGTCTCCTGATCTTGCCGAACTGGCGCGCGCGGTACCGACGGCAAGGGATGTCGCGCTGGCGCCGTGTGAGGCGACGGTGCCGGCCGACGAGGCGCCTGTGGCGCCGGAAAAGACGGCTCCCGCGCCCAAGCCGGGTGGGTTGCGATCCTCCGGCGCAGCGGTCTGAGACGCTCTCAGGCCTTCATCGCCCGATGGTGGCGACGACGGTTCAACAGGAAGGGAACGACGCCGATCAGGATGCCACCGATACCGATGACGTTCGTCAGTACGTCAAATGTCGGGATGCTGTAGCCGGCCACGAAGACCAGGAAGGCGGCAGACAACGCCGGCCACAGGAACAGAAAGACAAACTGGTGCCACGACCGCAAGGCGGTATGGCGGAAATGCCAGGCACAGGCAAAGCCGGAGAGGCTGTAGTAACAGCAGACCTGAAAGCCGATGGCGTTGACGCCGGTCCGCACGAGGTCGCCCACCGTCGGAATCAGTGACGACAGGAAAATGAGGACGAAGCCGATGCCGGTGACCACGGCAGTGGCTACCCAGGGGGTTTGCCAGGTCGGATGAAGCGTCGCGTAACGTGGGTGCAGCGCGCCGTCCCGGCCTTTGGCGAACATGGTACGGCTGAACTGCAGGATCTGCGTTTCAAGGGTGCCCACGGTGCTGACCATCACCGCCACGATGGCGATATAGCCCCACGGACGCGGCAGAAGCTTTTCGGCAAGCGCAAACATGATGTTCGTGCTCGACTGATTGATCTCCTCATCGGTCAGCACGTACTGGCACGAGATCACAAAGAACACAAACAGCAGGGCCACGATGATCATCGCGATCACGGCGCTGCGGCCCGGCGCCTCGTTGGCGTTCTGGGTTTCCTCGGTGAGGTTGAGCGTGACGTCCCAACCCCAGAAGAAAAACAGTGCCGTCAGCGAACCCGTGGCGAACAACGTGGGCGTGAACTGCGCCAGCGAGAACCAGTGCCAGGCAACAGGGTGGACCGGATGGGCCGAATACTGGATCAGCGCGGCGACGATCAGAATCACCAGAACGCCGACCTCTATGACCGTCATCAGGATCTGCAGGTAGCTTGTCGGCTTGATGCCCTTGACGACCACGGCGCCCACGAGCGCAAGCCATGCAGCCGCGACCCAGGCAATGGCGGTTGTGTCGTTCGCGTGTTCGGGACTGACGAGAAGCAGGGTTGCCGTCGCGGCTGGCGTGGTCCCGGACACCATGAAGACGGAGGACGCGACCAGCAGGGACCAGCCGGCCATGAACCCGGCTGCCGGCCCGAAGACCTGTCCCACCCAGCTGTAAGAGGCGCCCGCATTGGCGATGACCCGATTCAGGTGCATGAATGCAAAGGTCACGCCGAACATGATCAGGCCGCAGTAGAGCAATGTGCCCGCCGACAGCAGGCCTACCGTGGCTATGAGAGAGGCCGTTGTCGCGGCAAGGCTGAAGGCCGGCGCCGTGCCGGCCACGCCCATGACGATGGATTCCCCGGTGCCCAGTGCACCACGCTGCAGTTCAATGGTCGGTGGATTCATGTGGGGTGACGCTGTAGGCGGATTCAGGGGGGCTGGTCGGCTCCCAGTCTAATGGCGAAGCCCCCCGGGCTGCCAGACAAAAAGCCGCATGCTCAAGACCTTGCCGAGCCGGCGGTCGGCATGACGCCATAAGCGCTTGCGGATCGACCAAATCCCGCTTTGTAAAATTCGCGCCCATCGGCACGCCCTAGAACCTGCAACCCGCATGGCAAATCCGTCTCGATTTGACTGTCTAAAATTGATATCGGCCATCTAGTCGGTTCTAGAAATTCAATTGGCGAGGAACTTTTTGATTTGATTTTTTTGCAAACAAGATAACGCCAAATTGGTTTTTATGATCGGTAAATTCAAACCCACCAACATGCACCCCTGCTGATTGCATTATAAACAGCACCTTATTCAAGTTGTAATTATTCATCTGCATCTCCGGGTCTTTGCTGTTATCTAAAACACGTCGAGCCTTTCGCCCAAGCAATTTTAGGAACTTTGCGATTTCGGCAATCAAGGGTCTTTTGCCGTAAGTTCTTCGGTACTTTGCTCGGCCATACGTAACGTGAATTGCAGCGACGCCACCGACGCGCAGGCGACCCATCAGCTGCTCGATAATTTTTAATCCGCGCTCGACCCCAATATGCTGCAGCACGATGTAAGAGTGAACGAAGTCGAATCGTTCTGCTTCCGGCAAATCATCGATGAACTTACTTAAATTTATATTGTCGCGACCATGCTCCGCCGCATTTAGCGCAGCTTCCTGCAACATCCCAGTAGATATATCTATCCCCGAGACTCGCGCGAAGCGTTCGGATAGAGGCAAGACAAGCCTTCCGACGCCACAACCGAAATCTAACGCGGACTGCTTCTCGCACGCACCGAACAGCTTTTCGCAAGTGTCCAAAATAGACTCGATATGCGCAAATCCGCTGGCGAAGAATTCCTTCTTCGTCGTTTGATCGATATTTTTTGCTCTATACTTCTCGTCGACAATAACGCCATAGTACGGATCTTTCTGCCCCCATTTTGACCATTCTTCGTCGGTGGACATGGCGTGATTCCTAGAGTTGGAAGACGATATATCTTTTGTGATTTCAATATATCGCAACTACTCGATCGTTTGAACGGATCAGGGGATCAGCCTGCCAAAAATTAAAGTTCGCCTTTTGGCATGACAGGCGCTTTCTTTTTCAGCGGGGATCGATTGCGTTTTGCCGGCGCTAATTCACACTGGACTGATCGGTCGGTTTGGTATCCGTACGGCGCTCTATGTCTCCGAGACGGTTTGAGTGTGGCACGATGCCCGGGCATTCAGGTGTTGGCAGTGCGGAGTAAATCATGAGGCAGGGCATCGGCTGGGTCACGGGTCTGGGCGTCGCGTTCGCCCTCTTCGGTTGCGCCGTCGACGCGCATGCGATGACAGCTGTGCCGCGCCTGCAGGAATATTGCCAGTTCCTGTCCATCCCGAACGTCGCCGCGGATCCGGCCGGACTGCGGCGCAACGCAGAGTTCATCCTCGGCATGATGAAGGCCAGAGGGATCAAAGGACATTTGCTCGAAGACGCCGGAGGGCTCGCCGTGCCGGGAGTTTACGGCGAGGTGAAGGTGCCGGGGGCACGTCAGACGCTGCTCTTTTATGCGCACTACGATGGGCAGCCGGTCAATCCTGCCAAATGGGCGAACGGCCTCAAGCCCTTCGAGCCTGTGCTGATCGATGCTCCGATGGAGTCCGGCGGCCACATCGTCGGTCGTTGCACGGATCCGGTCACCGGCGATGGCGTAAGGATCGCCGCGCGCGGAGCGGCTGACGACAGGGCCGGGGTGATGGCACTCCTGAACGCGTACCAATCCCTGGTGGAAGCAGGCAGGACGCCCAAGGCGAACCTCAAGTTCCTCTTTGAAGGCGAGGAGGAGGCCGGATCACCCCATCTCGGGTTGCTGCTGCGGGAGCATCGCGATGAACTCAAGAGCGACCTATGGGTCATCGTCGATGGACCGCGCCCGGCCGCAGGCTATCCGGTGGTCGAATTCGGTGTCCGGGGCGATGTGAATGTGGCACTGACGGTCTATGGTCCGAGGCGCCCGCTGCACAGCGGCAACTACGGCAACTGGGCCCCGAATCCCGCCCAGCGGCTCGTGTCGCTCCTCGCCGCGATGAAAGATGACGAGGGCCGGATCGTGATCCCGCACTTCAACGACGACGCCAGACCGCTGACGCAGGAAGAGCGTGCCGCCCTCACTCAGGTGCCGGATTCAGCGGCCGCCCTGGCAAAAGAGCTTCTGATCGCAAAGCCGGATGGGGCAGGTGAGCCGCTCGCAAAACTCCTCACGGAACCCACCCTCAATATCAATGGTCTCTCCAGCGGTGACGTGGGTGCGGCAGCCAGCAACCAGATTCCGACCCGGGCCGATGCGGTGCTTGATCTACGCCTCGCTCCTGGCAATACCGTTGCCGGGCAGGTGGGGAAGATCGCTGCCTTCGCGGAATCGCGAGGCTATTTCGTGATGGATCACGAGCCCACGCCTGAAGAACGGGCGGGCCACGACAAATTGATCAAGATTGTGGCGAACGATGGCTACCCGGCGCAGCGCACGGCGCTGGAAAACCCGCTTGCGCGGCAGGTGGTCGATGCGGTGAGCCGGGCGATGAAATCGCCGGCGGTGAGGGTGGTCTCCGTGGGGGGCAGCCTGCCGCTGAGCCTCGTGGAGGACGCTCTTGGCGTGCCGATCGTGACCCTGCCCATCGTCAATTACGACAATAACCAGCACGCGGAAAACGAGAATGTCCGGATCGACTATCTCTGGTCCGGAATTGATCTGCTGGCGGAGGTGCTTGCGCTGGACTGATCGATCGCCAGATGGCTTGGAATCCGCGCGTGCGTCTGTGCTGGACGGCACGGAAACGCTAGAATAACGCAGTCGGCCGGCGTAGCTCAGATGGTAGAGCAACTGATTTGTAATCAGAAGGTCGGGGGTTCGATTCCCTCCGCCGGCACCATTTTAAAAAATTCTTGCGTTAAAGTCGCGACGCAAGTGTCCTTACAAAACGCCTAGACACTGATTGTTCACGTGGCGCGTCGATCGTAAACGGAGCTCAGATGGCTGACGACTAAATTATCCCCGAAATGAAAGTTGGACCGTCGCTAGAACCTGATGAGGCGGCGACGTCCCCTGCCTGCTACTGAAAAGATGGTGGGCCGCTAAAGCGAGTCATCTTGATATATACATCAACTAATCGCGAACTTCATTGTGAAAAACGAATTTACGGATTTAAGAGCACGTTATTTACGCTGTTTTGGGAGACGCGAGTGGCTTTACCGGCTGCGTAGACACCAGTATTCGTGATGTTCACCCACCAATACGCAGATCCGTCCGGAGCAACCAATGCCTCATTTACTAAAGTGTTGCTTGCCCCAGCCGTCGACTGTGATATCTGTGCCTGGCACATTGCTGTAACCGTATAGGTTCCGGTTCCACTAGTTTTGACGGCAGCGCCGCCGCCTACTGGCTCCAGATCTTCGCGATATGTTAGTTTTCCTGCGCCATCGAATGATCGGCGCGTTAGTCTGGCCTGTACGTTGCCCCCTACGTTCTCAACTACTGAGGCCACATAGGTTCCGCGGAGAGTCGTGAGATTGCAGGTTGATGATGGGGATAGAGTACCCATTAGGTTGGCTCGCGAAACTTTTACTGCGGTATCCGCGGCAACGTTCCCATAGGCAAGTTCATTGACATAGTTGAGACCTGACCCGTCCGGATTGACGAAATAGATAAAAGGATGACCGGGGGGGTCGTATCGATAGTTGTCTACGGCAACACAGTTGGACGAAACCGAGTAGGTTTGTGATCCGGTGAACCAACCGGAGTTGGAAGTCCCGTAAGAATCGAATTCCATCCACGTCGACTTGCCGGTGCCGTCCCAATACTCCATCCAAATCCAAGGCAGCGGCGCCCCGTTCATGATGGAGATGCCCCCGCCCATCACTGTTCCTTGCAGGGTAGCGTTGCTACAGGATGTTATATTTGGTACGGAAATGGCTGGTGTTGCCGAGAAAGCATCTGCGGACATGGCAAAGTTCCCGAAGGCAAGTGCAAAAGTAGCAACCCGCAGACGCTTGAGAATGTTCATGATGGTCCTAATTCTCTTTTGGGCGTTATGACAAATCAGCTATTGAATCAATCATTTACGACTAAGTGAGGCTAGTTCGTCTGGTATAAAGCGTCAAGCCTAAAGTTGGGCCGAGGCGGCCACAAGGCGATCAGCGAGCACTGAGGGTCGCGAATAGCTTCAGATGGGAATACCTGATCTTGAGCACGTGCGCGTTTGAGACGAGATAATTCGTGCCGTTACAGCCGGTCGAACTCTAAGCGAAGTTGTCACCGGCTGATAGGTATTTCACGTCGTGTGAAACTGCGAACCAATCCGGGATGACTGCAAGGTCGTGCTGCAACCCTTGACTGTGTAGATGCCGGCGTAGTTCTGGCTAGCCGATCTGCCGACCACGTCATCTTGGCCGCCATAGTGCTCCTAGCCAGTATCGCCACCGCTCGTCAGGTCCTGACCCAAATAGAAGTACGCATAGGGGGGCTCGCGAGCAAGCGCGGCGAATGGCCATCGGCCAACACGGGCTGCTGAACGCCGTTTAGACCCGCCACGATAACGCGCGATGCAATTATCTTCTTCATGTGCTGGCTCCTTTACGACAAATTGAATAACGGACCATTAGCAGCGGAGGCGGCGGCGCGTCGGAACAAGTTGCAGGAGTGCACAGCACAAGAGTTGAGCGCCGTTCAGTGATGGTTTCGAATTATTCGGCGCAATAATCTCAGTGCGTATTGATACACAGCGAAAAACGCAAAAACGAGCCGATGAACTCAACAGGTTAAAATAGTATTTCTATTTGTAATCAGAAGGTCGGGGGTTCGATTCCCTCCGCCGGCACCACAGACAATTCAAGTCTTCGGGACATCGAGTGACTGGAACCAGTTCCCAGATCACCTGGCCGAGGCTGATGGGCTAGCGGAAGAACACGAGAGTCTTCATTCCTGTCATCCACAATCCGAAGCCGATCGGTATAAGAACAAAAAGCCAGGCAAGGCCCAAAGACCAAGAGAAAGTGCCCTCCGCCTGATTTCGCATGCCGTCGCGAGCATCGTTATCATCCGGCAATGACTCTGGAGTCTCGGCGCTGTGCAGGTGGATGTCGGCCACAGGACGTACCAAGAGAGTGGCGATCAGGCCGACGCCGAGCGTTACAGCAAGAGTGGTCAGGATGGAGCCGTAGATCATGTCCGGTGACACCCGGCCTGATTGTTCCCTCAGGTCGTGCAGCGTGTTCACGATGATCGGACCAAAGATGCCCGCCATGGACCAGGCGGTCAGCAGGCGACCGTGAATGGCGCCGACGTATTTCGAGCCAAACAAATCGGCTAGAAAGGCCGGAATCGTCGCGAAGCCACCTCCGTACATCGAAGCAATGAGGCAGAGCGCACCGACAAAGAGTCCGAGCGACTTGGTGTCCGCGGCATGGGCTGCGAGGAGATAACTCGCGATTCCAGCGGTGAAAAAGACGATATACGTCGTCCTTCGGCCGATCCGGTCCGACGCGGATGCCCAGAAAAACCGGCCTAGGATATTGAACAGCGACAGCAGTCCGACAAAGCCGGCGGCCACGGATGCCGCACGTTTCATCAGGTCGGGATCTGTACGCAGGGCGGCAATGGAAAGGTCTGCACGCCCCGCCAACACGCCGCCAAAGGTCTCTTGCAGCATCGGTGACGCTGCACCGATGACTCCTATGCCGGCTGACACATTCATGCACAGCATGAGCCACAGCAGCCAGAACTGCGGCGTCCGGTGTGCTGACTCGACATGGACGTACTGCTCCGCAGCGTCGGGATGCTCCCCCGCCGACCCGATCCAACCTGCCGGGCGCCAAGCTGCCGGCGGAATCCGATAGGCCAGACTTCCGAAAGTCATGAAGACCGCATAGATCGCCGCCATGCAGTACAGCGTCCGCGCAACACCGGCGCTCCCGGGTTCGAAGCTCGCCATCAACAGGGTCGCCAATGGCGAACCGATCATCGCACCGCCGCCGAATCCCGCGATGGCGAGGCCCGCTGCCATGCCGCGGCGATCCGGAAACCATTTCATCAGCGTGGATACCGGTGAAATGTAGCCAATGCCAAGACCCACTCCGCCGACGAGACCGGTGCCGAGCCACATCAGCCATAGCGAGTGAAAGCGCACGCCGACGCCGCCAATCGTCAGGCCCGCGCACCAGCATGCTGTGGCCATCAGCCCGGCGATGCGCGGCCCCCTACGTTCAACCCATGGCCCAAACAGCGCAGCCGACAGGCCCAACACAACAAAAAACAGGGTGTAGGTCCAGCCGAGATCAAATTGGCTCCAATTGCAGTCACTGGCAGACATCGCCCGAAACGTGCCGGCCAACTTGTCTGCAAAAGACGTGGCCCCCGCCGAGCACAAGGCGACCGGGGCGCCATTTTCATCGGTCAGGGCGCCTTCAAGCGGCTTCCAGAACACTGAAAACCCATATGCCATGCCAATACACAGATGGATGGCGAGGGCAGCCGGTGGCAAAAGCCAGCGATTAAATCCAGCGCCGGCCACGATGCGTTCTTTTGCCAGAAACCCGATGCGTGATGAAGTCATGGCGTCCCACCGTCGAATCGGACGAACCTAGGCTCTTTTGCCCAGTTAACAGGAGGCACCCCGTCTACCTGGCAGGGTATGCCCCCCGAGAGGCTATCAAATTTATCGGCGTTTTCAGCGTCCGAGGAAACCTGCAACCATCGGATTGCCGGCCGCAGGGTGTCGGCGTACTCTCGATGGCAGCGAATAAAGCGGACTCCGGCCATTTCTGCGATGAGTCGGCGCCAAGAGCGGGGTTGGGGCCCCGAAAGGGGCAGTGATGTGGTCGCAGACGTACGATCCTTTCCAGCATGCGGCGATTTCAACCGTCGTGGCATCGCTCCCTGTGGTCCTGATGCTGGCGGGTCTGGCGGTGGCAGGCCTGCGCGCTCACACCGCGGCGCTGCTGGGCCTCGGCGTCGCTTTGCTCGTTGCCGTCCTCGCCTATGGAATGCCCGTGGGCCTTGCGTTCCGTGCCGCGGGATTGGGCGCCCTGACGGGGCTGGTCCCGATCGGCTGGATCATCCTGAATCTGCTCTACCTCTACCGTCTCACCGAACTCAATGGCAGTTTCAATGTGTTGCGGGACGTGATCGGCGGATTGACCGAGGACCGCCGCTTGCAGCTGCTACTCGTCGCTTTCGCGTTTGGTGCGTTCTTTGAGGGCGCTGCAGGATTCGGGGCCCCGGTGGCTGTCACCTCCGCCATTCTGATGGGTCTAGGGTTTTCACCCCTCGCCGCTTCGGGCCTCAGTCTATTGGCGAATACCGCTCCGGTCGCGTTCGGCGCCCTGGGAACACCCGTGGTCACGCTGGCAAAAGTCCACGGCTATGACGTGCAGACGCTCTCTGCAATGATCGGTCGCCAGTTGCCCTTTTTCTCATTGCTGGTGCCGTTCTGGCTGATCTGGGCCTTTGCCGGCCGACGCGGAATGATGGGTGTCTGGCCTGCAATCCTCGTCACTGGATTGAGTTTCGGCATCGCGCAGTTTGCAGTGTCCAATTTCATGGGTCCGGAGCTTGTGGACGTGCTTGCCTCGCTGTTCTCGATGACCTGCCTGCTGGGTTTCCTGCGCGTCTGGCAACCGAAGGTGATCTGGCGCGGTACGGCGATGGGCGGCGACGGGGCCGAGAGCGCCGCAGCCCCTGTTCGCGCGGCGCCCCGTCATCGGCCCGATGAGGTGCTGCGTGCGGCACTGCCCTGGGTATTCCTGACGATCGCTGTTTTTGTCTGGGGCCTTAGCAAGAAGTTTCTTGATGGGGTTTATGCGCCGCGCATCCCGATTGACGGGCTGCACCTGATGGTGCAGAAAGTTCCGCCGGTGGTCATGAGTTCCACCCCGGAAAAAGCCGAATTTACTTTCGCCATCCTCTCGGCGACAGGCACCGCCATTTTGCTGGCTGCGGTTTTGGGAGGCCTCAATGCAGGCTATTCCGTCAAAAACCTCCTGGAGCAGTACGCGCGAAACTTCTGGGCATGCCGCTGGTCCCTGCTCACCATTGTCTTGATGCTGGCGCTGGGCACCCTGACCCGCTTTGCCGGTTTGGACACGACGCTGGGACTCGCGTTTGTGGCGACCGGCATGCTGTATCCCTTCTTTGGCACGATGATGGGCTGGCTGGGCGTGGCGCTGACGGGTTCTGACACCTCAAGCAACGTGCTGTTCGGCGGCATGCAGAAAGTCGCGGCCGGCCAACTGGGTCTGCCGGTCCACCTGATGGGGGCGGCCAACAGTTCCGGGGGTGTGATGGGAAAGATGATCGACGCCCAATCCATCGTGGTTGCCTCAACCGCCACGCGATGGGAAAACCACGAAGGCGAAATCCTTCGTTTCGTGTTTTTCCATTCCGTCGCACTGGCCTCGCTTGTGGGGCTGCTGGTCACCTTGCAGGCCTACGTGTGGCCATTTAGTTCTCTTGTGCTGGGGCCGTGAGTGCCTCAAAGCCACGGGAACCCCCGCGGCTTGAGTGGTGACGAGGACCGTTCGCTGAGAATACGGAGGATTGATGACGGCTCATGCCTATCAATATGGCCTGGAAGACCGCCCGCCGACGCCAACGCTGTGGGCATTGGGCGCACAGCACGCGGTGCTGGCGCTGGTGTTCTTGGTCTACCCCCTCGCGGTCGCGCAGGAACTTGCGATGGACCCCGGGTCCACGCTGGCGTTTCTAAGTTCCTGTGTCATCGGTATCGGGGTTGCGACCTGTCTGCATTCCTTCCGGGCGCCCGTCGGCAGCGCCTCTCTGGCGGTTGAAATTCCAACGCCGCTGTTCCTGCCGACGGCGATGATTGCCGGTGGCATGGGAGGCATGAGTGCGATTGCGGCAGTCTCGCTGCTCTGCGGGCTGACGGAAGTGTTTTTTGCGCGCGTGTTGCGGCATGTCCGCGCCCTGTTTCCTGCAGAAATTTGTGGCATCGCAGTCCTGATGCTCGGCGTGTCCATCATCCGTCCGGGCATGCTGAATGCGTTCGGGTTGACCCAGCCCACCGGGATTGTCCAGGGCGCGTCGCTGCTCGTGTCCGTCGCTACACTCACAACGATCACCGTGCTCTCCGTGTTCGGCTCGCCACGGATCAAGATCCTGGCGCTGGCAGGCGGGATTCTCGTCGGTGTCAGCCTGGCGGTGAAGTGTGGTCTCCTGGGTTCTGCCGAATGGAACAAAATCGCCGGCGCGCGTTGGCTTGCGCTGCCCGGTGTATCGCTTGAGCTGCCTCAGCTGGACATTTCACTGGTGCCGCTCGCGATCGTCATGGCTCTGGCGCAGAGCGTCGACAATCTCGGCATGCTCGTCGGAATCCAACAACAGGTCGAACCGCGCTGGCACAAACTCGACCTGCGTCAGGCCAGTGGCGGCATCCAGGTCAGCGGCATCGGCGATCTGGTATCCGGCATTTTTGGCGGCATGCCGACGGGGATCTCGTCCGCCAACGTGGGGCTGGCGCATGCAACCGGCGCCGTGGCCCGCCGCATCGCTCTGGTCGCCGGCGTGCTGCTGCTCGCAGCTCCCTTCGTGCCGAAAATCATTGTGGCTGTCTCCTTGGTGCCACGTCCGGTCGTGGGTGCCATTGTCGTCTATGCAGCCGTTTACATGGTGGTGTCGGGGATGAGTCTGATTCTCGATCGGGTATTGAATGACCGGCGGATCTTCGTCATCGGATTTTCCGTGGTGCTTGGCCTGACGTCCGCCCTGATTCCCGGTATTTATCACAGTGCGCCGTCGATCCTGCAGCCCATTCTCGAATCGCCTTTGGCGGTGAGCGCCTTGGCGGCGATTTTGCTGACGCAGTTGTTTCGATTGGGGGCGGCGTTGCGGCGAAATTTCGAGCTTTTGCTTTCCGACACCGACAATGAGTCACTGCAGGAGCTCCAGATCAATCGTACGCTACGTCATGAGTTGGCGAAGGTTGCGGCCGACATCGGCGCGTCCAAAGCCTTTCTGGACCGGGTGATCGACGTGACTGCGGAACTTTTGGCAGCGATGCGTGTGCTCGGCTGTGTCAAGGGCAACGTCCGCTTCACCGCTCGCATGGAAGACGCGCGGATGGAAATTACGCTCGTTTACGATGGATTGCCGGTCCCGACCGGACAGCCAGACGGCGCATTGCCCTCCGACGAATTGGCCTCCAGTTCTCCTCTGGCCAACCTACTGCGGGTGAGTCGTCATGTTGACCGGCTGGAGCCCAGAAGCAGCGGGTCTCACCAGAACCTGTTGCTTGTGTACCAGCCCTAAAATCTGCCCTTGGCTATCCCGCGTGATGGTCTAAGGTATCATCACGTCGGTACGTGAGGAGTGATTGACTTGGATGAGGTATTTGCCCGACGCGACCTTCTGGACGCCCAGACGCTCAAGGAGCTGTGTCGCCCCAGCGACCTGCGTGGTGCGCTCCAGTTGGTTTCCCACGCAGCTGCATTGATTGTCACGGGGGCGCTGACGGTGCGGCTGTGGGGCAATGCCTGGATGATTCCGGCTTTCATGGCTCATGGCGCGTTGCTCAATTTCCTCTACGCAGGTCAGCATGAACTCAGCCACTGGACGGTCTTCCGTACACGGGGGCTCAACGAATTCTGGGGCAGGGTAATCGGCTTTCTCGTTTTCTACCCCAGAACCTTCGATCAGGTGCAGCACGTCGCCCATCACCGCTTTACGCAGGATTGGCAGCGCGACGGGGAACTGGCCCGCCCGAAATTCACCTTCTCGTCCTACCTTTGGTGGATTTCGGGAGTGAGTTACTGGTACTCCCGATGGCGGCGAATTGTGCGATTTGCGGCCGGCATTGTCACAGAGCCCTACCTGCCGGTATCCAGACACCGCGAATTCATCCGTGAGGCGCGTTGGCATCTGGCGGGCTATCTGGCGATTGCGGTGCTGTCGGTGTACTGCCGGACGATGATTGCCGTCCAGATCTGGCTGGCGCCCCTTCTGCTCATGAAGTTCGTTCACCAGATGCAGAATACGATCGAGCATCTGGGCATGCCGCACACGAACAACGTATTCGAGAACACGCGCAGTACCCGCACGAATGCGCTCATGCGGTGGGCGTGCTGGCAGATGCAGTACCACACGGCGCACCATGCCTTTCCGGGCGTTCCTTTTTACCGGTTGCGTGAATTGGACCGGCTGCTGGAGAAGCGGCGCGGAGTGCCTGCCCCGGCGATGTCTTATGGCCAGTTCCAGTGGGCCGTGCTTCGGGCGTTCACGGCCGGCCGGTCCGAAGGAGACTATCCGGACGAGCATGCCTGGATTTCAGCAACTGTGGCCGCCGACGAGGCAAGAAGTGCGTGATGCGGTGCGTCTCGCCGCAGGAATTTGGCGGGCTTGGCTTTTGTCCTGAATGCGGGACACGTATCCTGAGTGCTCCGGCGACGGGAACGCATGGCAATGAAAGGCACCAAGGCGCTTGAAAATCTGACGTTGGTTGCGGTGGTCACCTGCGGTTTCGAGCTGGCCGCCAGCGGTGCCATCGCGTATTTGAGTCAGTCGCTGCTGATGGTCGCCGACATGTTCAATTCCGCCATTGAGTTTGCGTCGGCACTCGTGGCCTATCTCGTGTTCCGCATGCTGCGCCGGAACAGGCGCGGCCTCTTTGACTATGGTCTTGGCAAGGCGGAGACGATCGCGAGTCTCGTCATCGGGCTGTTCATGCTGGGCAGCACAGCCCTGCTGATCACGCTGGCGGCCTACCGGTTTTCGCACCCGGCACACATCCATGGTCTTGGCGCCTGGCTCGCGCTGCTGCTTGCAGGGGTCTTCTTTTTTGTGAACTCCTGGATTCTCGTGGCGAATGTCCGCCATCAACGGAAGGGGCCTTCGGCGGCACTTGCCGCGCAGATCCGTCTGTTCGGCATCAAGATCCTGATGGATCTGATGGTCATCGTGGCATTTGCCATGACCCTGCTGGTGTCGGCCGGATGGGTTGACTATCTGGACACAATTGCGGCACTGGTCGTTGGAGCGACGCTTGTGCACTCCGCGTGGAACCTGATCCGCACGGCGCTGCCCGATCTGCTGGATCAGTCCCTGTCAGAACCGCTGCAGATGATCATCAACCAAGCCTTGGTCAAGCATTTTGACGCTTACCTCAGTCTTGATCGCGTGCGGTCTCGGACCGCCGGAAATACCGTATTCATCGATATTTATCTTGGATTTTCGCCGGATGCCTGCATGCGCGATGTCCAACCAGTCATTGACGACATGCGTTCCATCCTCGAGCGCGAAATCCCCAATGCCGAGGTGGCTGTCATCAGCCGAGCGGTGGCCTAAGGGGGCAGGCAGTGCGATTGCAGTGGCGGGTCGGTGCTGTAAATTTTCGTCGTGCCGTCAGGCATTCTCAGTACGAGGCCGTGATCGTCGGTCAGTGCGGCGAGCAAGGCAGCAGTGGCGAGGTCGACGTCGCCTGAAATCCGGTCCTGAAGGTACCTTCCCTGGAATACGGAAATCACCCGCCGGGTGTGATCGTCGAGAATCCCGCTGCACGTGATCTGGTAACCGTGCTTTGACAGTCGGTCCTGCACCCAGCGCAGGTCCGGTAAGCCTTCAGAGGCGAATTGCGCGCGGTACTTCTCGACGACGGCTGCGTCGGTCGTGGGCACGAGACCGCGCGCTTCCAACTCCTTCCACGGAAACAACCGGCCCGGATCGCTGCGCGTGTCGGGTTGAACCTCGCCGTGGCCGACGATCCTGTCCGGTCGTATTTCATGCCGCCTTGCGATATCCGCAAGCAGGCGGGTGACCGCTTGCACTTGCGCGGGCGGGAAACCCGACTCCGTTCCCTCGGCGAGTCCTGGTGCGACGCTCACGATCTCGATGCCGATGCTGCTCGGGTTCAGTGGCGTGGCGCCCTGCCAGAAACTCGGGCCTGCGTGCCATGCCCGGCGGGACTCGGGTACGAGACCGTAGATGGTGCCGTCTCGGTCAACGAGGTAGTGACTGCTGACGTCGCCGCGGGTGAGGGTATGAAGCGACTTTGCGAAGTCGATCTCGGTGGCATGGACGACCAGGAACTGGACCCGGCTATCCTGATTGGGAGACGGGTGATGCCAGTTCACCGCGGGCGCATGCTTGCAACCGCTGACAAGGCTTGCCAGCGCCAGCGCAAGGATCGCGTGGCAGGATGAAGACTGTCGCATGGGCGCATGGTTGTACAGTCTGCGTACGCTGGCAATAGCGAATTTCAAATGTGCAGGCCGGAGGTTTTTGTGCGGGCAGGTCCGCTGGCACGCATCGCAGCCCCCTGATCCGCGACCATGTGCCACGGTCGGTCCTGCCGGCGATCCTGCGGCGCACACGCCGTCGGATCACCGCCACCCGCAGGGGTCGGACTGCCGCAGCATCGCGGAGGCCGCGGTATTTCCGGTTCAGGTCTTAAGCGTGAAGGGTGTGAAGTTGGTGGCGTGATCGAAATAGTCTTCGTTCTCCACGGCCTTGAGCTTGGCCACCAGCCAATAGGTCAGTGGTGTCGAGAGCGCTTCCCATAACACTTTGAGGACGTACTGGGTCGTTGCCAGCATCATGAGGTCCGTGTTGTCGATCGTGCCGTAAAAGGCGATCACGTAGAAGATCGCCGAGTCGACGGCCTCGCCGCACATGGTGGATCCGACCGTGCGGGTCCACAGCCAACGCCCGCGTGTGAGAATCTTCATTTTCGCCAGCACAAAACTGTTGACGAACGACCCGCACCAGAAGGCGCTGATGGAGCCGGCAATGATGCGCGGTGTGGATCCGAAAACGGTTTCGACGGCGGCTTGCTTGTCGGCCCAATGCGCTGCCGGAGGCAGTGCGACGACCGTCGCCGCCATGACGCTGGCGAACAGGAGGGCGGCAAAACCCGCCCAGACAACGCGTCGGTCACGGCCGTAGCCGTACACTTCGGTCAGGATGTCGCCGAAGAAATAAGAGATCGGGAAAAACAGCACACCGGCCAGAAAGGTGACCGGACCGATCACGGGCAGGGTGATGGTTGTGGCCTTCGCCGGTCCGATGAGATTGGCGCACAGCAGGATGCAGACGAACGCCGCCATGCAGAAGTCGTAGTACTTGTAGGTGCGCGGTTGCGTCACGGCCAGCTCCCGGAGTTAGAGGAGCGATGACTGTGTCAGGGAGTGCCTGGGATGGGAAGCCCCAACTTCAGCGGCCGGCCATGGAATCCATGCGCAGCCCCGTGCCTCCCTGGCTCACGTGGGCAACAACTGCGGTGCGACGGTGGATGCGGGTGACCTGGCCTTCGGTGACGGCAAAGGCGATTTCGACCAACGTGCCCTTTCTAAGGCCAAGGTTTTCCGTTTCCACGAAAGCGCCATTGGCGCTCAGATTGCGGGCACGGCAGACCTTGCCGCCACTGCCAGGAATCTGGATGTAGCAGGTGGTATGTGCGCTGTGGCGTGAGTGCTGCCGCCGCTCCATGGGAAACCCGCTCCGTCCCGCCGAATGTTGCCAAGGGGGTTGGGAGTATGGGCGGACGGGCACCGAGCAAATCGTGTCCGACTCCACAGAATTGGACTTATTCCGTCCCCGGGGCCGTGATCATGGGCCGACGTGGCGCCTGCGGCCCCGTGCGGGGGGCATGTCGGCTGGCAGATTCGAGGCGAACTCGGTCAGGGCCTCGTCAGCCCGGCGCCAGAGGGTGTAGCGTTGCCGGTTGCCGTCGACCGTCACGTCGATCGACTCGGGAGGGGCCCCTGCAAGCCGGCGGATGTCGTCCGGGCGCATCTCGATCCAGCTGTCGCCGATCCGGGTGACGGGCGGCTCCAGCAGCGGTTCGCCCGCCCCCAGTTCCCGCGGTGCGTGGGACGCCACCCGCCACTCGCGGGGGCCGATTTCGAGACGCTCGGGCAGCGCCGGTATCGGGGCGCCGATGCGCGCCCGGTCGATGGTGCTCCACGACACGAGCGCGAGGAAATACCGATGCTTGCCCATGTTGTCCAGTTCAACCGCGCCGAGCGAGATGAAATCCCGCGCGTTGACCGCCAGTTCGGGAACATCGCGGCCGTAGATGAAGGGCTCGCTCACGACCCGGACGGTCATGGCGGTGTTGGGGTCCAGATATTCGGTGACCCTGGAGGGCTCGGCCGGGGGTGCGGTATGCGCGCATGCGCCGCACAAGACCAGAAGAAGGGCGGTCAGGCCGCCGGAGCGTACCGATTTCATCACCGTGTCGATCCTGCCATGGAGGCCCATGCGGGCCCCGAAGTGTGTCACGAATGGCCACCGCTGCCGAAGTCTGGGGCAAAAGTGTGACGCAGTTCGAGATTCCTGATGGTCACCCCGCCTGTCGCCTGCTGGCGACGATCCTTTTCTTTGTCTTTTCGGAAACCCGAAATATCATCCGGCTCCAGAAGCGGGGAGTGGGGCCGTGGCGCGAGGGCGCGTGAGCCGCTCTGCCGCCGGTCCAGCCGGTATCAAGAGACACTATGCAGCGGATGGAGCCAGGTAGGTTTCTGAGACTTCTCGGGGTTTTCGTCGCCCTGTGGTTCGCTGCATTTGCAGCCGAAGCGGCGTCCAGTTCCTTTGACCATTACACGACCGGGTTCGACCTCGTCGGCCTGCACCGTTCCGTGGCCTGCGAAAGCTGCCACGTGGGAGGGGTGTTCAAGGGTACGCCGAAGGACTGTTTCTCCTGCCACGCGGCGGGTTCGAGACTCGGGGCGACGGCGAAGCCGACGAGCCATATTCTCTCCTCCAACGATTGCCAGACCTGCCATACCCCCTATGGCTGGCGGCCGGTTGCAAAGTTCAACCATATCAACGTACTCGGCACCTGCAGTTCCTGCCACAACGGGGTGCAGTCGGTCGGCAAGGGGCCGAACCACATCCCCACGACGGCGGAATGCAGCACTTGCCATCTCGTCTCGTTGCCCTGGAGTGCCGCCCACTACGATCACGCGGGGATCACGGACAATTGCGCGCGCTGCCATGACAATATCCACGCGCCCGGCAAGCCCCTGACCCACGTGCCGACGATGGAGGCCTGCGAGGTCTGCCACTTGCCCTCCAATTTCGTGACCTTCGCCGGCACTGAAATGAACCACGTCGGCATCACCAGCAACTGCCAGTCCTGCCACGAGACGGGGATGCAGTGGTACGGCGTGATGATGGTCGACCGACCCACGCTGGGCGAGGACCCGTACCATCCCACCGCCACGTCGCCGGGCGGTGCTGACTGCGCCAACTGCCACGCCGGATTCATGGTGGGCGACTTCGCCAAACTGGTGAAACCGCCCAACCACATACCGACCGCGCAGGTGCCGTGCATCAACTGCCACGTCCTCACGGACATGAGCATCATGGCGCCACTGTCGGCGATCCACCGCAATGCGCAGTCGACGACGACCAATTGCCAGCAGTGTCATGGATCCAATTCGTCGTTTTATTCGCTGCCGGCGATCAATTTCCAGATTGTTGGCATTCCGGCGAATCACATGCCGACCACGCTGTCCTGCGAGGTTTGCCACGTCGGCGCAGGGTCGAGCATGGCCTCCCTGCCGGTGCAGGATGGCGCGAAATTCACCAATTCGCTGATGAATCACGCCGGAGCCAACACCTGTAACGGGTGTCATGGGGCCGGGGTTACGACATTCGTCGGCGTCGACAACATCATCGTGCTGCCGCCCGTCTCGCCGGCCGGTTCGCCTGCGGCACACATACCGGTCAGCAGCGACTGCGCGACCTGCCATCAGGCGGCGACCCCGAAGGCGCCGATGGCGCCGAATTCAATGAACACGGTGCCCGGGTCGCTGTTCCTGACGCCTGCGCCGACCACCAACCAGATTCACAGTGGGGTGACCTCCGGCTGTACCTCATGCCACGAGGGCGGCTACGCCTGGATGTCGATGTCCCAGTACCCGCTCGTGCCTTCGACCGTCAACCGCGACAACAAGACGATCCAGTACATAGGTTTCCAGACCCGCCCGGGAGCCGTTGCCGGGACCTTCATGCTGCAGGATCCGGCTCACCCGGCAAACGGCGACTGCATCACCTGCCATGGTTCGTCATTCCAGTACTTCAGTGCACTCGCGCTGCCCCAGGGCCATATTCCGGTAGCGCCGACCGCCAATTGCACGGATTGCCACAAGGCCGGTGACTTCTCGGTCATGCCGAGCCTGACCGACATCCATACCTACGCGCCCAGCCAGACCACCAACTGCACGCAGTGCCATTCCGGCACCAGCACGAAAGCCGGTCCCTTCGTCGGCAGTGGCGGCACCGTGAACATCGTCGGCACACCGACAGGCCACATCCCGACGACGCAGTCGTGCGAGGTGTGCCACGCGGGGGCAAATTCGAGTTTCAGTGCGCTCCCGGTGCGTGACGGCGCCAAGTTTGCGAACTCGCAGATGAACCACGCGGGCATCACGACCTGCAACGAGTGTCACGGGCGTCAGGTGACGGGGGCCACCTTCTACGGCATCAACCGCATCATCGCGCTGCCATCCGCTTCGCCGGCGGGTGCCCCGTCCGCCCACATACCGGTCTCGGGTGACTGCGCGAGTTGCCACCAGGCCACGATGCCCGCAGGTCTCATCTCCGCGAATGCGACCCGGTCGTTGCCGGGGTCGCTGTTCCTGACCCCGGCGCCGACCAACGGCCAGATCCATGCCGGCGTCTCGTCGAACTGCCAGGGCTGCCACGAGGGTGGATACAACTGGATGTCGATGGGCCAGTATCCGATCAACCCGACGACCTTCTCCAGTGGCGCGCACTACACCGGATTCCAGACCCGGCCGGGCCTCGTGGCCGGTACGTTCGTGGTCAAGGACGCGGCGCATCCGTCCAGTGGTGACTGTGTGGCCTGCCACGGCACCAACTTTGATTTCTTCGACAGCATCGTCAAGCCGGCGAATCACATTCCGTACGCTTCGACGGCCAACTGCGCCAACTGCCACAAGGGCGGTGACTACTCAGTGATGCCGAGCCTGCTCGACATCCACACCTACGCGCCGAGCAAGACGACGAATTGCGCACAGTGTCATGGCGCAAACGCGGCTTCGTTCGCAATCCCCGAAGCGAACTTCAGCATCGTGGGCCTGCCTTCCGACCACATGCCCACGACCCAGTCGTGCGAGGTCTGCCACGTGGGCGCGGGCTCCAGCGTCTCGACAACGCCGGTGCCGAATGGCGCCAAGTTCTCCGGCTCCAAGATGAGTCACAGCGGCGTGACCACCTGCGTCGAGTGCCATGGACCCTCTGTGAGCGGCTTTGCGGGGATCTCCAAGATCGTTGTCATGCCCTCGACGTCTCCGGCGGGAGCTCCGACGGCGCACATCCCCTCCGGCACGAATTGCGAGCAGTGCCACCAGGGCAGCGTCCCCTCCGGGCTGATCGCGGCGAATGCCGCGACGTTGCCGCCGAATTCGTTGTTCCTGAAGCCGGTGCCGACGACGGACCAGATCCACCAGAACGTGACGGGCGGTTGCAACAGCTGTCACGAGAGCAACTACGCCTGGATGTCGATGGGTCAATACCCGCTCAATCCGACGATCAAGTCGTCGGTCGCCGGGACGCATTATCTGGGCTTCAATACGCGACCCGGCCCGGTTGCGGGCCGCTTCATGATCCAGGATGCGGGCCATCCCGCCAGTGGCCAATGCGTCAATTGCCACAGCACCAACTTTGCCTACTTCGCGGCGCCCGAAAAGCCGTCGAACCACATCCCGGTGGCGGCGTCATCCACCTGCAGCAGTTGTCACAAGGACGCCAGCGGTGACTTCTCGGTCATGCCGAGCCTGCTTGACATACACACCTACGCGCCGAGCCAGACCACGAACTGCGCGCAATGTCACGGGTCGTCTGCCGCCTCTTACGCGATCCCGTCGATCAACTTCAAGATTGTCGGTCTGCCGTCCAACCACATGCCCACCACGCAGTCCTGCGAGGTCTGCCACGTCGGTGCCGGCTCAAGCGTGGCGACGACCCCCGTCGGCAATGGCGCCGTCTTCGCCAATTCGAAGATGAACCACGCCGGCATCACGACCTGTGCCGGCTGCCATGGCCCGACGATCACCGCCACGTCGTTTGTCGGCATTTCGAAAATTGTCGTCATGCCACCCACGACGCCTGCGGGCAGTCCGTCGTCCCACATCGCCTCGGGCACCAACTGCGAGCAGTGCCATCTGGCCACCATGCCCAACGGCATGATTGCGGCGAATGCCGGCACCATGGCGCCAGGCTCGCTGTTCCTCACGCCGAAACCGTCCACCACCCAGATCCACTCGGGCGTTTCGGCGAACTGCCAGAGCTGCCACCAGGGCGGCTACGCCTGGATGGCGATGAACCAGTATCCGATCTCGCCGACGACCTTCCAGAGCAATGCCCAGTACACGGGCTTCCATACGAGGCCCAATGCCACGGGCAGCACGTTCCAGGTCAAGGATGCGGCCCACCCGGCGACCGGCGACTGCGTGACCTGTCACGGTACCAACTTCGACTATTTCGCCAGTCAGGTGAAGCCGTCCAACCATATGCCGGTGTCCGCATCCTCGGCTTGTGGCGACTGCCACAAGGGTGCGGATTTCTCGGTCATGCCGGCGCTGGTCGATATCCATACCTACGCGCCGAGCCAGACCACCAATTGCACGCAGTGCCACGCTTCGCCGGGTGCGACGGTAGGTCCCTTCGCGGGTCCGCCGGGCTTTGTCATCACGCCGGCCGGATCGAACCATATCCCGACGACCCAGTCGTGCGAGGTTTGCCACGTGGGCGCGGGCTCGAGCATTGCCGTGACGCCAGTGCCCAATGGGGCGCGGTTTGCCGGCTCCAAGATGAACCACGTCGGGATCACGACCTGCGTGGCCTGCCATGGACCCACGGTCACGGCCAGCACCTTTGTCGGCATCTCCAAGATCGTGGTCATGCCGCCCACGACTCCCGCCGGCAGCAGCAACGCTCACCTCCCGACCGGCACGAACTGCGAGCAGTGCCATCTCTCCACGATGCCGAGTGGCCAGATTCTAGGCAATGCGGTTCGTGCTGCGCCGGGCTCCCTGTTCCTGACCCCTCCGCCGAGTAACACGCAGATCCACACCGGCATCACCACCAATTGCCAGAAGTGCCACGAGGGTGGCTACGCGTGGATGTCGATGTCGCAGTACCCGATCACGCCGGCGACGCTCTCCACCAATACCGCCACCCAGTACATGGGATTCCAGACCCGTCCCAATGCGACGGGTGGCCCCTACCAGATCACGGATGCGGCGCATCCGTCCACCGGTGATTGCGTCAGCTGTCACGGTCTGAGTTTCAATTACTTCTCCGGGACGGCACTGCCTGCCAACCACATCCCCATCAACCAGGGCGCTTCGTGCTCGACGTGTCACACCACGGCAGGGAACTACGCCGTCTACACCTCGAACATGACCCAGTTGCACAGTGCGGTTTCGACCGCCTGCAGCACCTGTCACGCGGATGGCAAGGGCCCGTTCGCGGGTGCCAACGGATTCAAGATCGTCCAGATGTCGACGCGCGGCATGCACATCCCCATCACCAACGCGAAGGTTCCGGTGGAATGCTCGGGCTGCCACAAGACCGTGACGACCTTTGCCGGCACGATCATGAGCCATGCGGCGATTGGCGACGTGGGTACGTCGGCAGCAGGCAACGCCTGCGACGCCTGCCACGAATACGGTTTCCGGAACATGTTCTACGGTGTGACCGTCTGGCAGCGTGACAGCGCCAAGCACTACATCTGCGGCGCGCCGGGCACTCCGACTTCACCGAATACGACGATCTGCACGGGCGGCGGTTCCGATTGTACGACCGGATGTCACGAGCACAGCATCTCTGCCCGCTACAAGGCGGCACCGCGGCCGCGCAAGGCCGTCGCAGCCACGAGTGCCACCTCGCCGGTGACGGGACCGCGCGGGCCGGGCCGGGACGGGCTGATCGGCAGCACGGTCAGCGGCGAGCGGCCGGACCGTGAGGGTGGACGGCTTGCCGCGATGGCGGGCATGCCGATGGCCGCCATGCGGGAGAACGGTCGCTTTGACCATTCGCAGGCTCTGGGTCGCGCTTGCGTCACATGTCATGACGGCCTGAACGCGACGGGCAAGGCTGCCACCCACCCCAGAACCACCAATGCCTGCGGTGCCTGCCATGGGACGATCGCCTGGAGTCCGGTGATGCGCGTGGATCACGCAGAAGTGCTCGGCGCCTGCGTCTCGTGTCATGACGGCCGCAAGGCGGCGGGCAAGTCCGCCAGCCACCTGCCGACCGGCAACGGCTGCGATACATGCCATACAACGAGCGCCTGGAAACCGGCAGCGTTCGATCACGCAGGCGTCCTGCAGGGAACCTGCATCACCTGCCACAACGGGGTGGCAGCGTCCGGCAAGTCTGCCAACCACCCTGTCACCGTCGCCTCGTGTGATACGTGCCACTACGAACTTGGCTGGACGCCGGTGCGCCCACAGGCCGTCGCGCCGTCCTTGCGCGCCAAGCCGATTACGCCGCGTATCCCTGTGCTGCCGCCGCGCAGCCGGTTGCTGACGGGAGCGCCCAGCCGTTGAAGTCTTTTTCTCGCGTCCGGAACTGTCGCCCGAATTTCCTGCTGGGCGGCATGATTGCTGCGGCTTTGGCATCCGCACAGGCTCTGGCCGCGGACCGGTCGCTGGATCAGGTGTCGGCGGATGCAGGCTCCGTCGTCGTGCAATTCAGTTGCCCGATGAGCTTCGTCTCCAATTATCCGTTGCGTACCGGCGATGAGCTGAGGATTGAGCTGCAGCCGCTTCCGGGATGTGCGCCGATGAGCGGACTGGGAGAAACGGTGCCGGTCGCCGCGGACAACCCCGCAGGCTTGCTTGATATCCGTCTTGAGCCATCGCTGGGCTCGCGGCGCTCGCTCACATTGCATTTCGCGCGCAACGTCGAGTTTCTGATTCGCCCGAAGCCCGGTCTGACGGGCATCGAAGTCGTGCTGTCACGCCGGGCAGGTCGTGTGACCGTGGAAGCGACGGATGCCGCGCCGCCCAAACCTTCCCGCGCGCCGAGTCGGGATCTCCCGCCGTCCGCCGACGAGATGGAACGGATGCTGGGTGAGGCACGGGCTGCCATGCAGGAGCGTGACTACGACACGGCGATCCGCCTTTACACCAAGATTCTCGAGTATCCGGAAAACGCATCGCGTCCGCAGGCGCAGGAGTTTCTGGGTCTGGCCCGCGAACGCAAGGGCCAGTTGGCACAGGCCAAGAAAGAGTACGAGGAATACCTGCGCCGGTATCCCGAGGGCGCCGATGCGGAGGCCGTGCAGCAACGTCTGGCGGCGCTCGTGACCTTGGATGGCGCGACCCGTCCGACCAAGGGCTCGCTGGACGCCTCTCGGTGGCAGATCGATGCGGCCATCGCGCAGGAATACCGGCACGACAAGAACGACGTGCTTGCGAACGGCGTGACAGCCAACGGCGTCGGTCAGACGGCCCTGGACTCGGAAGCCGATCTTCAGGTGCGCCGGCGTGGCGATCAATACGACTTCAAGAGTCGGGTGTTTGTCGGTTACGTGCGCGACATGCTCAGCGGCACCGGAGCCGCCCCGAATATCATCCGACTGCCGCAGGCGTATGTGGAAGTCGACGACCACCGCAAGAACTGGGTGGCAAGGCTGGGACGCCAGTCGCAGACCAACGGCGGTGTCTACGGCAGTTACGATGGCGCCTATTTCAGCTGGCAGCCACGCACGGGATTCCGGATCTCGGCCGCTGCGGGCGCCACATTGCAAAGTTACGACACGAGCTTGCAGCACGACCGCACGTTCGCCGATCTCTCGCTTGAGTGGCTTGGCGTATTGCCAGGGCTGGACCTGACCGGATTCGCCTTCGAACAGAAGGCCGGCGGCATGCTCGATGCGCGGCAGGTGGGTCTCGAGGCACGCTATTACCGGGATGGCAAATCCATCATCGGCCAGGTCGACTACGACCTGTTCTTCAAGGAACTGAACTCCGTCACGTTGCTCGGCAGCCTGTCGCTGCCGCACCGGTGGGTGGTGACCAGTGTGCTCGACCACCGGCACACACCTTTCCTCGGCTTGTACAACGCGCTGATCGGGCAGGCCACGACGTCGATATCGGACCTCGTGAGCATCATCGGCATTGAAGGAGCCAAGCAGTTTGCCCTCGACCGCACTGCATTGGCGGATATGGGAACGATCGGCATTCAGCATCCGATCACCGAACAACTGCAGTGGGGTGCCGACATATCCTTCAGTCGCGTCAGCGGCACGGTGGCATCCGGGGGCGTTGCCGCGACGCCGGCGTCCGGGAGCGCCATCGGCGTATCGACCCAGGTGCTTGGCAGCAGTTGGCTGGTCGATGGCGATGTCGACACGGTGGGGCTCGGATACACGACGCGTCAGGGTACCCGCTCCATGTCCGTCTTTACGACGGCCCGTTATCCCATCACGGACTCCATCCGTATCGGACCGAGGCTGCAGGTCAGCCA
>CAXBRZ010000005.1:0-25928 GCA_963978075.1 uncultured bacterium
ACGGTAAAAGCACAGTAACGACGCTCGTCGCCGCGATGATTATCGCCGCCGGTCTGAAGGCGCACGCGGGCGGCAACCTCGGTGATCCTGCGCTCGCGCTCCTCGAAAGAGACGTTCCCGACTACTACGTGCTCGAGCTTTCCAGTTATCAACTGGAATCGACAAATAGTCTGCGGCTCCAGGCGGCAGCAGTGCTCAACGTCACGGCCGATCACATGGACCGATACGAGGATTTGGTTGAATACGCAGGAGCAAAGGAGCGGATCTTCCTGCACGCCGAAGCTGGAATCGTCAATGCCGACGATCCCATGGTGTCCCAAATGAACCTGTACGCAGCGCAGAAAATCAGATTCTCGCTTCGGGATAGTACAGCTGAATATTGCAGAACGAATACGTCGATTGTCTGCCGTGGAAAACCCATTATGCGGCTGGACGAACTTGCTCTCCCGGGCCTCCACAACGTTGCTAATGCAATGGCCGCAATCGCTGTTGGTGACGCGATCGGGCTTCCGATGAGCGCTATGGTGGAAACACTTCGCAATTTCCGCGGGCTTCCCCACCGTATGCAGATAGTCGCCGACATCGACGGCGTTCAGTTCGTAAATGATTCCAAGGGAACCAATGTCGGTGCCACTGTCGCAGCGGTCGAGGGCTTGCAGAGGTCGCTGATAGTCGTCGCCGGTGGTGACGGGAAGGGGCAGGACTTTGGACCACTGAGGGATGCCTTCTCCGGACGGGTGAAGCATTTGGTGCTCATCGGCCGCGACCGAGCATCAATCGCGGATGCCGTCAGGGATGTCTGCTCGATTGAATTCGCGGATCATATGGATGAAGCAGTGCAAAAGGCTGCTAGGCAGGCCCAGCCAGGGGATCTCGTTCTGCTGTCGCCGGCCTGCGCGAGCCTAGACATGTTCCGTGATTATGCCGACCGCGGGGAGCAGTTTTCGGCTGCCGCTAGGAGGTTGGCATCATGAGCGCATCTGCATCGACGGTGATCCCGGGCGCTGGTACGCCCAACTTGCAAAAAGCAAGAATGCAGCTGGATCCAATAGTCGTGATGCTGACCGGCGTGCTCCTGCTTCTTGGGATCATCATGGTGGGTTCCGCGTCAGTTGCCCTGGCAGCCAAAGAGGGCTTTGAATTCTCCTATTTTCTGAAGCAACTTGGATTTGGCGTTGTCGGTGTTCTGCTTGCCGCGGTTGTGATGAAAGTGCCGACGGAATACTGGCAGAAACACGCCTACGTGCTGCTTGGCGTGTCTCTTGCCCTTCTTCTGTTTGTTCTTATCCCGGGAATCGGCGCCAAGGTAAATGGCAGTCGGCGTTGGTTGCACCTCCTTGGGGCAAACTTTCAGGCGTCTGAAGCATCTCGTGTCCTGATACTGATCTATCTCTGCAGTTATATGGTTCGCCGGGAGCAGGAGATTCGAACAACGTTCTGGGGAATTTTCAAACCACTCGCCATGCTCGGGGCGGCTGCAATCCTGCTCCTGGCCGAGCCGGATCTCGGGGCCGGCGTAGTCATCATGTTTACCGGCATTGTGATGTTGTTTCTTGCCGGAGCGCGTCTCCGGTACATCATCGGAATCGCCGTGTCTGTATCGCTCTTTGTTGCAATGGTCATCCGTTTGACACCGTGGCGCTGGGAGCGACTCATCAGTTTTCTTGATCCCTGGAAGGATCCGGAGAGAACGGGCTATCAATTGACCCAGGCCTTGATGGCGATCGGGAGAGGCGAGTGGTTTGGTGTTGGTCTTGGTGGCTCCGTGCAGAAACTTCTCTGGCTTCCCGAGGCTCATACTGACTTTGTCTTTTCAGTCTATGCCGAAGAACTCGGATTCGTGGCCGTCGTTGGCTTGATCTTCCTGTTCCTTGCGCTTGCATATCGCTCTCTTGTCATCGCGCGCAATGCAGCTGATGCCGGACTGAAATTCCAGTCGTACATTGCAGCGTCATTCGGTGTCTGGGTTGCATTGCAGGCCTTTATCAACATGGCCGTCAACATGGGCGCTTTGCCTACCAAAGGTCTCACGCTCCCATTGCTCTCATATGGTCGCTCGAGTCTCATGATGACGCTTATATGGATCGGAATGGTGCTTCGCGTTCACCACGAGACCCAGAGTTCACGCACGGTTGCCATTAGAGGACCGGCGCGATGACAAAAGTCCTTGTGATGGCTGGCGGTACGGGCGGTCACGTCATTCCAGCGCTGTCGGTGGCTGAAGTCCTCCGGGAGCGCCGGTGTGAGGTTGTCTGGCTCGGAACGGAACGAGGAATCGAGGCGCGCCTCGTTCCGGCCGCAGGATTCCCCATGGAATGGCTGGAGGTGGCGGGCCTTCGCGGAAAGGGCGTCATCAGTTGGGTTGGCGCCCCGTATCGTGTGCTGAGTGCCATTGTCCAGGCCTTGGCAGTGATTCGGCGCAGGCAGCCCGACGTCGTACTTGGGATGGGCGGCTTCGCTGCAGGGCCGGGTGGAATTGCCGCATGGTTGACGCGGCGTCCACTGGTGATACATGAGCAGAACGCGGTGCCGGGATTGACCAATCGTATCCTGTCACACCTCGCCAACGCCGTTGCAGAGGCCTTCCCCGGATCATTTAGAGCCTCTGTTGGCGCGGTCACGATCGGGAATCCTGTCCGGCCGCAGATTGTCGATGCGGGTGTCGCCAAAACGGAACCACGAATCCCTCGGCATCTGCTGGTATTTGGCGGGAGCCAGGGAGCGCAGGTCCTCAATCACGTTGTCCCGGCGGCGCTTGCTCTCCTCACTCCGAGCCAGAGGCCTGCGGTGTTGCATCAGTGTGGACGCGGTCGCAAGGCGGAAACCGAGGCTCGCTACGGCGGTCTCGGAATAGAGGCAGACGTTCGGGAATTCATTGATGACATGGCCGCCTCTTTCCATTGGGCGGATTTGGCGGTTACCCGTAGCGGTGCATTGACGGTGGCAGAACTTGCTGCAGCTGCGCTGCCTGCCGTTTTGGTACCGTTTCCGGCCGCTGTGGACGACCATCAGACCGAGAACGCACGATACCTCGTGCGCCGCGGTGCCGCCGCGTTGATTCCGGAAAAAGACCTGACTCCGGCCGGACTTGCAGAAACGATTACCGAACTATCGGGTGAAAACGGTACGGTATTGCGGCGGATGGCAGTGGAGGCACGCGCCTGCGCACAGATCGGCACAGCCCAGACCCTTGCGGACTTGTGTCTTGCGCAAGTAAAGCGGAGGGCTGCATGAACGCGCAGTTCCGCCGGATTCGCCGCATTCATTTTGTCGGCATTGGTGGGAGCGGAATGGGCGGAATTGCCGAAGTTCTGCTCAATCTAGGCTATGAAGTGCAGGGGTCGGACCTCAAGTCAAGCGCTGTGACGGAGCGCCTCAGTTCTCTTGGGGCAAAAATTTCCATCGGACACTCAGCTGGAAATATCACTTCAGCGGATGTTGTCGTGATTTCAAGTGCGGTATCGCCACAAAATCCAGAATTGATTGCTGCGAAATCAGCTCGTATCCCGGTTATTCAACGCGCTCAAATGCTCGCTGAACTCATGCGCTTTAGAAGCGGGATCGCTATCGCCGGATCACACGGAAAGACTACCACCACCAGCCTTGTAGCAAGTATTTTGGCCGAAGGTGGCGAGGACCCGACCTTTGTCATAGGCGGACGACTCAAAAGCGCCGACGCCAATGCGAAGCTGGGCAGCGGCAGATATCTCGTGGCTGAAGCGGACGAAAGCGATGCTTCATTTCTTCATCTACAGCCGATGATGGCGGTTGTCACAAACATCGACAATGACCATCTCATTACGCATGGCGGGGATTTTTCCAAGCTCAAGCAGAGCTTTTTGGACTTTCTTCACAACCTTCCATTCTATGGGCTGGCTGTTCTATGTCGGGATGATCGAGAAGTAGCCGAAATTCTGCCAAACGTCGCTCGGCCCGTGGTGACCTACGGAATTTCCGATGGCTGTGACTTTCAAGGTACAAACATACGCCGGAACGGTTCAACCACGGCTTTTACCGTCAAGCGGCGTGAAGGGCGAGGGGACCTTGAAGTCGAACTGTCAATGCCGGGACATCACAACGTCCTGAATGCCCTTGCCGCAATCGCGATTGCGACGGAAGTTGGTATTGACGACGTTTCAATCCAGACGGCCTTAAAGTGTTTTCAGGGCATTGATCGAAGACTGCAGGTGATCGGCGATTTGCCGGTTCGTGGCGGGAGGGCAACGGTCGTCGATGATTACGGTCACCATCCAACCGAAATCGCCGCGACTATGGATGCGGTCCGTCAAGGTTGGCCGAACCGGCGCATCGTGCTCGCCTTCCAGCCGCACCGGTATACCCGAACGCGCGACCTGCTGGATGATTTTGCCGATGTCTTGTCCCGAACAGACGTCCTTCTGGTGACGGAAGTTTATGCCGCCGGTGAGGAGGCTATTCACGAAGCAGACGGATGAGCCATTTGCCGCGCGATTAGGACGCGTGGTCTGGTTGAGCCGATTTTTGTACCGAAGGTCGAACTCCTCGATGAGGTGCTCTCCAGCGTGATTCGACCGGACGACGTGATAGTCACAATGGGTGCCGGCAACATCGGCAGTATTTCCCATGAATTGCCGGCCAGGCTTGGCGCAAGGTCCGCATCGTGAGCCAAATACAGCATTCGATCCGCCAGGACCAATTTCCGGGGGTCCGTTTTCACGAGCCACTTGCGCGCCATACAAGCTGGCATGTCGGAGGCCCAGCGGATATCTATTTCACGCCGCATTCCATCTCGGAACTCGCGATGTTCCTGCGAAAGCTCCCGCAAGATGTTCCGGTGCACTGGCTCGGTCTTGGGAGTAATTGCCTGATACGTGATGGGGGAATTCGTGGTGCCGTCATATCACTGCACCTAGGCATGGCACGACTTGAGCGGTTGTCGTCGACAAGGTTGCACGCCGATGCCGGAGTTCCATGTGCCCAGGTGGCAAGACAGTGCTCGAGATGGCAGATCGGACCTGCTGAATTCCTGGCTGGAATCCCAGGCACTGTTGGTGGCGCTCTGGCTATGAATGCGGGAGCGTGGGGTGGCGAGACGTGGCCTCATGTTGTGGAGGTCGACGTGATTCATCGGTCCGGAGAGGTCCGAACCAGACCTTCAAGCGAATACCGTTATGGATATCGACACATTGAATGTCCGGCCATCGACGAATGGTTTCTTGCCGCGAGATTTGAATTCGCGCCGGATGAAACGGACAGCCAAGAGCGCATTGTCGCGCTCCTCAAGCAGCGTCGGGCGACACAACCAATAGGCACCTGGAACTGCGGATCCACATTCACCAACCCGCCAGGCAACCATGCAGCCCGCTTGATCGAGACTGCTGGCCTCAAAGGCTATCGCATCGGTGGTGCGGTGGTGTCGGAAAAACACGCAAATTTCATCATAAATGAAGGTACCGCCACGGCGGCGGATATCGAAACGCTGATTGATCATGTGCGTCGAACCGTCGAAATTGAGCACGGAGTGCGGTTGACGACTGAAGTAAGAATTTTAGGAGAACTTGCATGACCATCGAATTGGCGCCATGCAAGATCTCGGATCCGACTCGGTTCGGGAAAGTGGCGGTTCTCTACGGAGGCGATTCCGCCGAGCGCGAGGTATCGCTCAATTCCGGACGGAATGTTCTGGAGGGATTGCTTGCTTGTGGAGTGAATGCCTTCCTCGTCGATGGGGTCACTGAACTGGTGACGGCGATCCGTGCCCAAAAGGTGTCCCGGGTCTTCAACATCATGCACGGAGCTGCAGGCGAAAATGGTGTTGTTCAAGGGCTACTTGAAGCACTTGGAGTTCCCTATACCGGATCAAGGGTGCTTGGCGCGGCACTGACATTGGACAAGATCAGGACAAAGCAAGTCTGGATTTCCCAAGGATTGCCGACACCAAAATATAGACGACTTGCAGCAGGGGCTGACGTAGGCGTCGCGGCAAAGGAAATTGGCTATCCACTGATCATAAAGCCTGCCCTTGAGGGTTCCAGTGTCGGTGTTTCCAGGGTTTTCGAGTCTTCTGATCTTGATTCTGCGGTGAAACTTGCTGCCCGCTACGGGCGGGAATTGCTCATGGAGCAGTTGATTGAGGGTGGTGAGTATACGGTGGCGATACTCAATGGGGTTGCATTGCCTTCCATCAAGATTGTCCCCCCCGGCGAGTACTACGACTATCACGCGAAATACATTTCCGACGACACGCAGTACGTCTGCCCCGGGCTCGACGGCGCGGCGGAATCCGAAATCCGTTCGCTCGCGCTGGATGCCTTCAATGCATCGGGGGCCATCGGCTGGGGTCGCGTTGACGTGATGCGAGATCGCCACGGCGCGAATTGGCTGCTTGAGGTAAACACGACACCTGGAATGACCAGTCATTCGCTCGTTCCAAAAGCGGCAGCAAAAGCAGGAATCCCGCTTCCACAGCTGGTCTGGAGAATTCTTGAGACCTCCCTGGAGGCCATGCCCACATGATCAGAGGATGGCTCAAGAGAATCCGAAAGCCGAAATCGCGCAACCGGCCAAAACCCGAACGGGCAACGCGGGTGCGACCCAGAATCCAATGGCTGCGCTGGCTACCAGTCATTTCCGGTATGGGAATAGCGGGAGCAGCTTTTGTATTGGCTGCGTATGCCCTTGATCGCCCAATCCACAAGGTTGAAGTAGCGGGCGTGTTTCGCCGGGTTACGGCGCTGGACGTTGAGCAAATTGTACGTGCGAGATTGCACGGCGGTTTCGTGCGGGCGAATTTGTCGGAGGTTCAGGGCGCTATTGAAGCGCTTCCTTGGGTGGACACGGCCCGCGTGCAGAGGCAATGGCCGGACGAAATCGTTGTCCACATTACGGAACAGGAAGCGGTTGCCCGCTGGGGTGAAAGCGGCCTTGTAAACGCACGTGGCGAATTGTTTGTCCGAGACGAACGGCATGTGCCGATGGAATTGCCTTTGCTGAAGGGGCCGCCAGGCGCTGAGCACCGTGTGGCGGACCGGTTTTTCCAGATCAAGCCCCAACTCGAGTCCGCGGGACTCGCAATCCAGGGAATCAGTGTCGACGACCGTGGTGCTTGGGAAATCGAGCTCTCAACCGGCGTGGTCATTCGCCTTGGTCGTCGAGAGGTCGATGAAAGGATAGAAAGATTCCTGAAATCCGGTGCGTCACTGGCGGCGGGACGGTCGGCGGAAATTTCATACATCGATATGCGGTATTCCAACGGGTTCGCCGTTGGTTGGCATTCGTCGCAATCATAGGCAGACGAAAATGGGAAAGAGGACAGACAGAAACATCATCGTCGGACTGGACATTGGCACGTCCAAGGTGATCGCCCTTGTGGGCGAGCTAAAGATGGATCAATCGATTGAGGTGATTGGAATCGGATCAGCGCCATCGCGCGGATTGAAGCACGGCGTCGTGGTGAATATTGATTCCACGGTGCAGTCCATCCAGCGCGCGATTGAGCAGGCAGAACTGATGGCCGGGGTGGATATCCATTCGGTGTATACCGGAATTGCCGGGAGTCATATTCGCAGCCTTAATTCACACGGAATCGTCGCCATCAAGGACAAGGAAGTCACCAATGGCGACATGACGAGAGTGATGGATGCGGCCCAAGCCGTCGCTCTTCCTGCTGATCAACGCATTATTCACGTAATTCCGCAGGAATACGTCATCGACAATCAGGATGGCATCCGAGATCCCATCGGAATGTCGGGTGTCCGGCTCGAAGCTCGGGTGCACATCGTCACCGGTGCCGAAAGCGCCGCACAGAACGTTCAGAAATGCGTCCAGCGTTGCGGCCTCGAGGTCGAAGGGATTGTCCTCGAGCAGTGGGCTTCTAGCTTTGCCGTTCTGACGGATGATGAAAAAGATTTGGGTGTTTGCCTTGTGGACATTGGTGGCGGTACGACCGATATCGCCGTGTTCTCGGGCGGGGCATTGCGCCATACGGCGGTTATCCCTATCGCGGGAGATCAGGTCACCAATGACATTGCCGTGTCCATGAGAACGCCGACACAGTACGCAGAGGACATCAAGATCAGGTACGCCTGCGCGCTTTCTCAGTTGGCCAATACTGATGACACGATCGAGGTTCCCTCGGTAGGGGATAGGCCTCCCCGGAGACTGGCGCGTCAGACTCTCGCCGAAGTCGTCGAACCCAGATATGAGGAGCTCTTCGGCTTGATCAGGGACGAGCTGCGCCGCTCCGGATTTGAGGAGGCGATTGCAGCCGGTCTCGTTTTGACCGGAGGAAGCTCAAGGATGGAGGGCGCGGTCGAACTGGCTGAGGAAGTGTTTCACGTGCCCGTGCGCCTCGGCATTCCCCAAGGAGTGACGGGTCTAGGAGATGTCGTTCGGAATCCGATGAACGCAACCGGGGTCGGGCTTTTGCTCTATGCACGTGCGCAATTTACGGAAGGCAGTAGCGGAATTGCCTCGGTGAAGTCAGACATCAAGTCATTCTTCGCGAAGGTGAAGGAATGGCTCCACAGTTATTTTTGATTTGATCTTGTCTGTGATTGGTATTTCTTTGAGTTCAACGTCCAAGGAGACGCAACCATGTTCGAGTTAATGGATGCCTACAATCAGAGTGCCGTCATCAAGGTTCTGGGAGTTGGTGGTGCAGGTTGTAATGCGGTGGACCACATGGTCGAGGCAGGGATTGAGGGCGTTGACTTCGCCTGCCTCAATACGGATTCGCAGGTGCTCAGCAAGTCCAAGGTGAAGACCACGCTGCAGATCGGCGCCGGGATCACCAAGGGCCTGGGTGCAGGGGCAAATCCGGAAATCGGTCGTCAGGCTGCCATGGAGGACCGCGACCGGATCGTTGAGCTAATCGAGGGCTGCGACATGCTCTTCATTACGGCCGGAATGGGTGGCGGCACCGGAACCGGTGCGGCTCCGGTTGTGGCTCAGTTGGCCAAGGAAATGAACATCCTGACGGTTGCCGTAGTCACCAAGCCGTTTGCGATGGAGGGGCAGAAGCGAATGCTGCTTGCTGACCAAGGAATCGCAGACTTGGCCCGCCACTGTGACTCACTGATTACGATTCCGAACGAGAAACTCCTCTCTGTGCTCGGACCCCGTACACGGCTCCTCGACGCATTCACGTCGGCAAACGGCGTTCTTCAGGGTGCGGTTCAGGGAATTGCCGAGCTGATTACCCGGCCAGGACTAATCAATGTGGACTTCGCGGATGTGCGAACGGTAATGAGCGAGACAGGAATGGCCATGATGGGGACGGGGCGTGGCAGCGGTGAGGATCGCGCGCGGGCGGCGGCCGAGATGGCGGTCTCCAGTCCTTTGCTGGAGGACATTAATCTCGCAGGTGCCCAAGGCATTCTCGTCAATGTCACTGCAGGACTTGATCTTGCGATTGGCGAACTCGACGAAGTTGGCAATACGGTGCGCCAGTTTGCCAATGACGATGCCACCATCGTCGTCGGTACAGTGATTGATCCGGACATGCAGGATGAGCTTCGTGTCACGGTTGTCGCCACCGGCCTCGGGCGTCCGGAGGTTACCACCGTCGTGCCCGCGCCGGTCGTTCACTCGCAGCGGCCACGCCCGGTCGGAGTCGCCCCGGTGCGGACCGGAGGCGCCAGCCCGGCTTCCGCCGTGGCGCCGGCCCGCAATGACTGGGATGCATTGGCCAACATTCCGGCAAGCGTTCGCAAGCGCGCAGCCGGCGATGGCCTGACCTCATTGGGAGCCGACATGTTGGACATCCCGTCGTTCCTGCGTCGCCAGGCCGACTGACATGGGTGCCCTCCCGTGCCAGGCACGGGAGGGCAGACACATGCGGGACAATCGGCGGAATCAGGTACGGTATAGGCACATGCTGCGGTCTGTCCGAGGTCGGACGGCCGGCTCGGGCGCCGGTGGCGCGATCGGTATTGAGAGGCATTTCGAGGCTGTGGTAGCGTGCGCTCCCGACGATCCGGTTTCCGTTTCGGCCCCCTGCAGGAACTCCCAAGCCTCATGATCAATCAGCGCACGCTCAAGAATACAGTTCGCGCCACCGGCGTCGGTCTGCATTCTGGACGCAAGGTCTACATGACTCTGCGACCCGCGCCGCCCAATACGGGGATGATGTTCCGGCGAATCGATCTGGATCCGCCGGTCGATTTGCCGGGCCGGGCGGATTTGGTCGGCGAGACGATGATGGGTACAAACATCATCGTGGGTGATGTGCGGGTATGTACCGTCGAACACATGCTGTCCGCATTCGCTGGTCTTGGGATCGATAATGCCTTCATCGAACTCAGTGCACCCGAAGTGCCGATCATGGATGGCAGTGCTGCGCCATTCGTTTTTCTGCTCCAGTCTGCGGGCATCGAAGAGCAGACAGCGCCAAAGCGGTTCGCACGGATTCTAAAGCCCATCGAAGTTCGTGATGGTGACAAGTGGGCGCGCTTCGAGCCTTTTGATGGATTCAAGGTCAATTTTGAGATCGAGTTTGATCATCCGATCTTTCGTCGACACTCGCAGAAAGCCTCCATGGATTTTTCCACGACGTCGTTCATGAGGGAAATCAGCCGCGCACGGACTTTTGGTTTCATGCGGGACCTCGAGAAGTTGCGGGCGCACAATCTGGCATTGGGCGGAACGCTGGACAACGCCATCGTGCTGGATGATTTCAAGATCCTGAATGAAGACGGCTTGCGCTATGAGGACGAGTTTGTTCGGCACAAGATTCTGGATGCGATCGGTGACCTCTACTTGTTGGGTCGGACCTTGATCGGCGAATTCAGCGGGTACAAGTCGGGACATGGACTCAACAACAAGCTCTTGCGCGCGCTGCTGGCGGACGAGACAGCCTGGGAAGAGGTCACGTTCCGCGACCGTCGTGATGCGCCGATCAGTTACGTGGCCGCCGCAGCCTACGGCTGAGGGCGCACGGGTGGGCGCGGTCTGACGCGCACGCGGCCTTTTTTGGCGGGTTCGCCAGCCTCATCGCGTACCAAGGGGAGCAGGTCTGGCAGCGCGTAGCGCAGTCGCGATGCCGCCGAGCCATTGTCCACCAACAGGGTCAGCATTCCGTCTGCCTCGAAGGAGGCCGCATGGATGGCGCCCTTCAGCGGCGGCGGGACCACCGCCTGTACCTGCACCAGCGTCGACTGGGCCTGCGCGGCCGCTGCCTGAAGCGCACCGATTCGACCTCCGACGGAAGTTGTTAACTTATTGATATTAATAGGTTTTTTAAAAACCATTGGCCAATTTCCGAGACTGGTTGATGAAGTCGACAGATGGCAGAGGCCCGCACCCATAGTCCTTTGCCCGCGCCGGGCGTCCCCGTCGTGAGCGAGCACCCTCACGCGTGGACTCTTGAGGTTAGACCGCTCAGCCCCCAAATAGCGACCTTTGGCGGGTAATGGCCACCCCGAGTCAGTACAATAACCGACTTTTCCCCGGCCCCGGCGCGTGCCGGCTGCCAGCAAGGATTCTGCCCTGTGTTCAAGTTCGTGAAGTCGATTTTTGGTAGCCGTAACCAACGGCTTCTGCGCCAGTACGGACGTCTGGTGACGGCGACCAACGCCCTCGACGAGCGCATGCGCGCATTGCCCGACGACGCCTTCCCGACGCTCACCGCGGAATTTCGGACCCGCCTGGGTCAGGGAGCTGACCTTGATAGTCTATTGCCCGAGGCGTTTGCCGCTGTACGCGAGGCTGCTCGACGTACGCTCGGCATGCGGCATTTTGATGTGCAGCTGATCGGGGGTATTGCGCTGCACCAAGGCAAGATCTCCGAAATGCGCACGGGCGAGGGAAAGACACTCGTCGCGACCCTGCCCACGTACCTTAACGCATTGCCAGGTCGTGGCGCGCACGTCGTCACAGTCAACGACTATCTCGCCACGCGCGACGCTGAATGGATGGGTCCGGTGTACCGGTTCCTAGGAATGTCAGTAGGCGTGATCCGTGCAGGCCAGACGCAGGATGAGAAGCGCGCTGCCTACGCCTGCGACATTACCTATGGAACCAATAACGAATACGGATTCGACTACCTGCGCGATAATCTGGCGTTCCGTCTGGAGGACAGGGTCCAGCGTGGGCTGCAGTTTGCAATCGTTGACGAGGTGGACTCGATTCTGATCGACGAAGCCCGCACGCCGTTGATTATTTCGGGCCCTGCGGACGAAAGCACGGAGCTGTATCTTAAGATCAACAACCTCGTGCCCCGGCTCGCACGTGCGACCAAGGAAGAGGCGGTCGAGGGTGGCGTGCGCATCCTTGCGGTGGATGGCGAAGTATTTGCCGGAAACCTGAAGCCGGACGACGTGCTGCTCAATGTTGCGGGAACTCCGGTGGCAACCCCCGCGGACGTGAAAGCGGCGCTGGCAGGCATGAAGTCCGCTGCCCGGGTTAAATTCGAACTCTGGCGTGAGGCCCGCAGTCAGGCGGTCACGGTAGAGGTGCCCGGCTCCATGGCACTGGCGGAACTTTCGCTCGAGACACTTGGGGATGACGCCCGCTACGACCTTCGCGTCGGTGGAGACTATTGGGTTGACGAAAAGCAGAAGCAGGTTCATCTGACCGAGGTAGGCCACGAGACGATTGAACGAATCGTCAAGGAAGCAGGCTTGGTGCGAGAAGGCGGCAGTCTTTACGATGCCACGCACATCCGGCTGATGCATCACCTGAATGCGGCTCTGAGGGCTCACGGGCTCTACCACAAGGACGTGGAATACATCGTCCGCAATGGCGAGGTCATCATCGTCGATGAGTTTACCGGCCGTACCATGCCGGGCCGTCGCTGGTCGGATGGGTTGCACCAGGCGGTCGAAGCCAAGGAAGGTGTAGAAGTCCGGGAAGAAAACCAGACGATCGCGTCGATCACCTTCCAGAATTTCTTCCGCATGTACCAGACGCTTTCCGGCATGACTGGGACAGCCGATACGGAAGCGTTCGAATTCCAGCAGATTTACGGACTGGAAGTTGTGGTCATCCCGACCCATCGTCCCATGCAGCGGCAAGATCGTTCGGACCTCGTCTATCTGACCCAGAAAGACAAATTCGAAGCCATCGTGGAGGACATCCGTGACTGCATCGGTCGCCAGCAACCTGTGCTCGTCGGAACGACCTCCATTGAAACCTCAGAACTGCTCTCCAATGCGCTGCGGGCCCAAGGGATTGCGCACGAGGTGCTCAATGCCAAGCAGCACGAGAGGGAAGCTCAGATTGTCGCGCAGGCAGGGCGTCCGGGTGCGGTGACGATTGCGACCAACATGGCCGGCCGAGGTACCGACATCGTGCTGGGCGGAAAGCCTGACGCCATGGCTTCGGATGCCGACGCCGGATCAATCGAGGCCGCAGGTGCCGAGTGGCAGGCACGGCACCAGCAAGTGCTTGCGTCCGGTGGCTTGCATATCATCGGCACGGAGCGGCACGAGTCCCGGCGCATCGACAATCAATTGCGTGGACGATCGGGCCGCCAGGGCGACCCGGGTTCCTCACGCTTCTATCTGTCGCTTGAAGACAATCTCATGCGTATTTTCGGCGATCCGGAGCGCATGAAGGCGTTGCTTTCGCGGGTCGGAATGAAGGCTGGCGAGGCCATCGAAAGTCCGCTTCTTTCGCGTCAGATCGAACGCGCGCAGCGGAAAGTCGAAGCCTACAATTTCGATCTCCGCAAGAATCTTCTCGAGTACGATGATGTCGCGAATGACCAGAGAAAGGTCATTTATGGACATCGCAACGACCTGATGGCCTCTGAGGACATTGCAGACACCATCAAGGATCTTAGACAAGATGTCATCGCAGGCCTTGTTGCTCAGGCGATGCCACCCGAGACGGTCGAGGAGCACTGGAATCTGGAGGGTCTGCGTGTGACCCTGGCGCGCGACTTCTCCGTGGGTTTTGATGCGAAGGCATGGGTTGACGCCGAAAAGTCTCGCGGTGCACGTGAGATGGAGGAATTCCTCATTTCCGCCTTCGAGCAGGCTTATGCCGAAAAAGAGGCAATGCTCGGTGCCGCGGAGTTACGGCGCATCGAGCGCACGCTGTTGCTACAGATCCTCGACTCCCAGTGGCGCGAGCATCTCGCGGCGATGGATTACATGAGGCAGGGCATTTTCCTGCGCTCTTATGCGCAGAAAAATCCCAAACAGGAGTACAAGCGCGAGGCGTTCGAACTGTTCACTTCAATGCTGGACCGAATCAATTACGATGCGGTTTCCCTGCTTGCCCGGATGCAGGTGCGTTCTGAGGCCGAGGTGGAACGCGAAGAGCAGGAGCGGCAGGCTCGCCTTGAGCGAATGATGCAATTCCAGCACGCCGAAGCGCCGTCTATCACGGGTGGAAGTCCTGCCGATGAAAAGCCGGCTGCCGATTCGGCGTCGGTTCCATTCCAGCGTGAAGTGCGAAAGATCGGCCGCAATGAGCCCTGCCCATGCGGCTCTGGCCGCAAGTACAAACAGTGTCATGGAGCCTTGCAACCCGAGGAAATGGATGCGTTTCCGAATGTGGGTCGCAATGACCCATGTCCGTGCGGTTCGGGTCAGAAGTACAAGCACTGTCACGGTTCACTGCCGGAATAAGGTGCCGGTTTCAGTCTCGGGGCGCGCGTCGTCTTCCATACGGCGCGCGCGTTCGTTTGGATGAGAGCGGCGCTACAGCATCTTGCGATATTGGATGAAGCCCGAGCGGTCCGCTACCTTCTCGTAGAGTTTCATGGCGTCGGTATTCGTCTCGTGGGTGAGCCACCAGACGCGGCTCGCCCCCTCAGCGGCGGCGCGCGAGTACACAGCGTCGATCAGTTGTCTGCCGACCCCCCGGTTGCGTAACTCCGGAACGACGAAGAGGTCCTGCAGGTAACAGTAGTCTCCCATGGTCCAGCACGAGCGGTGCAAGATCCAGTGCACGGTGCCTACTGCCCGATCACTCCCGTCAAGCGCGAGAAATGCACCCATAGGCTCGTCACCGGAGGTGAGCCTTCGGAATGTCTGATCGGTTGTTTTCTCGTCGACAGAGGCCTTGTAGAAAGTCAGATAGCCCTGCCAGAGTGGATCCCATCCGGCTCTGTCGCCTGAATTCATGGGTCGTATGTGCATTTCGGCTCCTCGGCTGGGCATTGGCTTGTGTACAGCATTCCAACGCGTAAAGATGCTCGCATGAAACTAGCCTACTGCACGTTCCCTGGGCTGTCGACCGCGCCTCGGGATGCGTTTGTGGTCGTGATTCTGTTCGCGACTCCTTTGTGTGCCGCGAGGAGAGTGCTTCGTGGAGTCAGTCACCTTGGTGCCATGGATACATGTCCCCGCAGCACTAGGTGCCCGGGATGACGGCCGAATTGCCCATTTTCATGGAGGTCGTTGCGGGCGTTCTCGCTGACGCTGAAGGCCGCGTGCTTCTGGCGGCCAGACCCGCAGGCAAGGCTTTTGCAGGACGCTGGGAGTTCCCAGGCGGCAAGGTGGATCTCGGTGAATTGCCCGAGCGAGCGCTCGTCCGGGAGTTGATGGAGGAATTGGGAGTGGTGGCGGGCGTCGAGGATTGCCAGAAGTTCCTGACGGTCACCCATCGCTATCCAGGCGCGGATCGCGGTGTACGCATCACAGCATATCGGGTGCGTAATTATCGCGGCGTCGCGCAGGGGCGGGAAGGGCAGTCGTTGGCGTGGCATTTCTGCCGTGATTTGCCTCAAGTCGATATTCTGGAAGCGGATCGGCCGATCGTTACGGCGCTAAGACTTGGAGAGTCGATTGACCTTACGCGACTGTCTAGCGATGCACAGGTGCATGTGGGTCTGGCATCGTTCCGACCGGCCGACTCGACTTCGCAGATGGCGGGCGTGATACTTGATTTCGCGAGCGAGGCGGATGCAGCGCAGCGCGCCGGTGCGGACTTTATTTTTCTCGTGCGCGCGCCGACGCCGGAGGAAATCGAGATGCTGCTACAGATCGGCTTGCCTTGGTATGTACGCTCGCCACAGATTCAGGCAGGCGCAAACGGCATTTGGCGAGGGTCTTATTGAAGCGTTGAAAGATCAATGTCCACTTGGGTGTCTGCCGCTTCGCTGACGATGACTTCCCGGCCGGAGGGCAGCAGCGCCAACCCGGAGTCCGGCATCAATCCGACCAGGATGGGCCCGGGTTCGACGCGACCTTTGGCGAACACATAGCGGTAAAGAGTGGCATCACCGGCAGGGCGTCCCACGAACCAGACGGCATCCCGCGCCACTTCCATGTTCCGCCAGTCCACGGGGGACAATTCGCCTGCCAGAAACTGGTCGTCACCTCCGGGCGCAGTGCTACGCTGCCACAGCCCCTTGCGGTCCGGACGCACGAAGTAGAGCCATTGGCCATCGGAAGACTCCTGTGCGGCCAGACCGCCCCCATCGGTCACCTGTTCGGCGCCACCCTTCCCGACGGGTTGACGGAAAATCTGCCAGCGCTTGCCGTTGCGGTTGGAACTGAAATAGAGCGATTTTCCATCGCGGCTCCACGAAGGCGCCCGACTCTCACCGTCTCCTGTAACGCGAACCTCCGCCGTGTTCCCATCGCTGCCGACAAGGTACACATCGAGATGTCCCTGCGTCGATGCCGCAAAGACGACCTGCTTTCCATCCGGCGAAAGGCGTGGCGTCTCGATTGCATCGTAACTGCCTCGAGTCAACGGACGCGGGACTCCGTCAGGCATGTTCGCCAGATACACTCTCTCCCGGTCACCAAAGTTGGACAGGTATACGGCGCGCTTTCCATCGGCAGAGAGCGACAAGCCTCTTTCCATCGCTACACCGCGTCGGTACAGGCCAGGCTCAGCGTCCGTCGACGTGCTGTAGCGACTGAAGTTCGTCGTGACGTGCCAGTGCTCGAAGGCGAGGCTTCGCCCGTCCTCCGTGACCGTGGGACGACGTTGCGGGTCGGTGGATGGAACCATTTGTTGCAAAGGAAAACCATCCATCCGGACGCGCCATAGGGCATCTGTACCCCGACGGGCCGAGGATATGAGAATCGAGTGTCCGCCTTGCTCCCAGGCAGTCCCCTGGATCGGTGCCTGGTCAAAGGTCATGCGCACAGGCTTGCCGGACTCGAATTCCAGCACCTGCAAATCTTCTACTCCAAGTGCCCGGGCCCGTACGAAGGCAAGGCGACGGCCGGTCGTCGCAAGTGCGGGCAGCGCGTCTCCCGGCATTCCGACGGTGGGTTGCGTGATGCCGTAGCTTTTGCCGTCGCTCAGGTTGACCAGCACCACCTGTCCGGGGGCCGACCAAGCACTTCGGTGGACGTATGCCAGCGCACTGCCGTCGCGTCCCCAGGCCATCTGGCCGGCAGTTCGGAACTCGCAATCCCCGACACGCCTCGGGTTTTCCCCGTGGGCCCCGATGACCATGACGCCGCATCCGTCATTGCCCCGGCGCGTGAACGCAATCAGCCCGCCTTTTGGAGCCCAGACCGGATTCTCGTCGTGACCATCCCCGTCGGTCAGGCTGCGGGTCTCGCCGGTCCGCATCGAGCGGATATAGAGTTTTTGCGAACCGTCCGTCTTGCGCCAGCTATAGACAAGCTGGGCTCCGTCGGGAGAAAAACTCGGAGAGAGTTGCTGCCCGGGTTCCTTGATCAGCGTCTCGGTAGTCGCGACCTGACCGAACAGAATGCCCTCCCGCCGTTCAACCAGAAGGATCAGAACGGCCGTCAGTCCGATGACGACCGCAACCGCAGCGCCGAGAGCCACGCCGCGGCGCCGGCTTCGACCGGCGGGTGGCCCGGTCACTGCCCGGGTAACGCGCATCGGCGCGTCCGGGTCGTTGTCATCGGGCGTCAGCCGCCCCTCGACCGGAGCGCCCGTCTGGAAGGCGTAGCCATCGTTTTCCGTATTGAGGAGCCGCACCGAACCATCGTCGCCCAGCACCCGACGCAGGAAGCTGGTGATACGCCGCAGCTTTGCCGGATGGTTCTCGGGCCGTACCGGGCCATACAATCGCAGGCAGAGCGTGTCGCGACGGATTCCGCTCTCGCCGGCCTCGACGATGAGCACGATGGCACTGAGCACCTGCTCGTCCACCTCATAAATGCGTTCGCCGCGTCGGATGCGTGACTCCTTGATCTCGACCGTCCAAGTGCCGAGCGTGAAATCCGCGCAGGCGGAGAGGTCGACCGGCGGTGGCAGGGGGCCGCGAGACCAGCCAACGTTCTGCGCGGCCCTTTTCTGGCGCACGATCTCAAGAAAGCCGCGTGGCTTTTTCCTCACGGAGCGACCTCGAAGCCGATGTGAGCGGCCGCGAAAGCCCATTGTTCGGCATAGTCCTCGACCTGCATCCAGACGGGCCGGTCGTTACCGTGACCGGCACGGGTCTCCACCTTGAGCAGGACGGGCTGCGGACACGTTGCCGCCTGGGCAGCCTGCAGGGCGGCAGCGAATTTGTAGCTGTGCCATGGTACGACCCGGTCATCATGCTCAGCCGTCGTCACGAGTGTTGCCGGATAACACACACCGGGACGCACATTGTGCAGCGGCGAATAAGCCCGCAGTGCAACGAATTCCTGCGGGTCTTCCGATAGACCAAAATCCGAGGACCAGCCACGGGCATTGGCGCTGGCGGTGTGATACCGGAGCATGTCCATGACGCCGACCGCAGGTAGTGCTGCCGCAAAAAGGTCCGGTCGCTGGGCGAGGGTGGCACCTACGAGCAGTCCGCCATTGCTGCGCCCGCGGATTACAAGATGCTCCCGGCTTGTCCACCCATTTTTCTGCAGCCACTCCGCGGCCGCGATGAAGTCGTCGAAGACATTCTGCTTGTGTAGTTTCGTGCCGGCCGTGTGCCAAGCTTCGCCGTACTCCGATCCGCCGCGGAGATTGGCGACAGCATAGACGCCACCTTTTTCCAGCCATACGGCAACGGGAACGCTGAAAGCCGGAAGTTGCGGGAGATTGAAGCCACCGTAGCCGTACAGCATCGTTGGCCGTTTGCCGTCCCGTGGCAGATCGCGCCGATGGGTGACGTACATGGGGACCCGAGTCCCGTCCTTTGAGATGTAGAACACCTGGTCTGTCACGTAAGCCTTCGCATCAAAGCGAACCTGGGGCGCCCGGAACAGGGTCGAGGAAAGGTCCGTCAGGTCAAGGCGGTAGATCGACTGGGGAGTCAGGTAATCGGTATACGCGTAGTACACCGCAGTGGCGTTTCGTTCCGCGCCAAATCCGACAGCTTCGCCCGTTCCGGGCAAGGAGAGCGATTGCATCCGGCCATCCGTGTCGGCGACCCGTACCACGGAATGCGCATCCTTGAGATAGCGGATCAGAAATCGCCCGCCCGAGAACTGTACGCCGTCTATCGCCTCGGGCGTTTCCGCGACCACCGTCCGCCATGCCGATGGCTGCGAATGATGCCGGTCCACCGCAATGATGCGGCCATTCGGAGCGCCTTGCGTCGTTAGAAAGTAGTACGTGTCGCCGTCATTGCCAAGATAGTCGTAGCGCGAATCGTAATCTGCAAGCAATGGTACGGCATCTGCATCGGGGTCGGAGAGGTCAAGCAGCAGGACACCACTCTGCGTGTAGCCGTCTGCCACATGAATGACGAGATAGCGGCCATCGTCGCTCACGGAAGCGTATGGGTTGCGCGTGGTGTGGTTCGTCACTGCATAGACGAATTGGTCAGACTCCTGCGGTGTTCCGAGAGTGTGATGCCAGATGCTGACCTGACGGCTGTCGTCGCCGCCATGGCCATCCTCCCGGACCGGGTAGCGCGAATAGTAGAAGCCGTGGCTGTCCGGGTTCCACGCAACACCGGTGAATTTGATCAGGGTGAGGGATTCAGGCAGGTCCATTCCGCTGGACACGGTGCGAATCCGCAGGGTCTTCCAATCGGTGCCGCCCTCCGACGTGAGGTAGGCGAGCGAGCTGCCATCGGGTGATACGTGGAACGACGCGAGTGCAGTTGCGTGATCGGCCGACAGGGTGTTGGGGTCGAGAAGCGCGCGGGGTGCGGAGTTTGGCGTGTCAAGGACGGTGAGTACGCTCTGGTCCTGTGTCCCGTCGTTGTGCAGATAAAAGAGACGTCCCGAGTGCTCCTCGGGTACGACATAGGAATGTCCGCCGGAAAGCGAGGCGCCGAAGCGTTCATAGTTCCACAGTTCCAGCATGCGGCGGCGGAACGTCTCCCGCGCGGGCGCTCCTTCGAGTAGCGGCCTCGCATAGGCGTTTTGTGCCTCGACCCACTTGGTTACGGAGGGGTCATCCAGGTTCTCAAGCCATCGATAAGGGTCAGGAACCTGTACTCCGTGGTACGTGTCCACCTGGCTGACCTTAGCCGTAACGGGCGGCTGCAGGCGCTGCAAAGGTGACTGCTGAGGCGGTGTCGCGCAACCTGCCATCAAGAGTGATGCGAGGAAAAGCGCTGTGGCTGGACTAAGGGAGTCGTGTCGCATGCCGGTCCACTCCGGTTCTGGGGGACGCATCCTACCAGTTCAACTGTGCCGTCAGACGTGACAGCGGGTCAGGCGGAAGCGCTTGGCCTGGCCCGGATGGCGGCGTACCAGCGTTCGAGGTTCGGCCATTGCGGGCCGACCCGGATGCCGACCACCTTGCCAAAGTCGATGCTGGTGAAGCCAACGATGTCGGCCATGCTGAAGGTGCTGCGGGCCAGGAAATCGCGCCCCTGCATCCACCCGTCAAGCGCAGAAATCTCGGTCAGGACCTGTTCGCGCGCGACGTCGCCATACGCCGGCACTTGGGTGATCCGGCCTGCCCAGAAGGCATGACCGTGCCGGAATACGTGCGTCATCGGCACGTACAGGCGAAACATCAGTCGGTCGACCCAGCGGTTGATCTCGTAACGCTCGGCTGCGTCCGCGCCCCACAGGTCCGGTCCGGCATGAGTTTCGTCGAGATACCGGCAGATGGCGAGCGATTCCGTGAGCCTGCGACCGTCCGCACACTCGAGTACCGGCGTCTCACCCAGCGGGTTGACCCGCAGAAAATCAGGGGATTGGGTCTCGTTGGCACCGATGTCCACCGACACGAGTTCCAGCGGGATGCCTTTTTCCGCGGCGTACATCCGCACCCGACGGGGACTGGGCGCAAAAGGACTCGTGTGAAGCTTCATGGCAGTTCTTCCTCTTCGGGATTTACATCGGGAACGGGATCACCCTTGATGCGATGGTTTTCCGCGAGCCAGTCTCCGAGGTCGATCACCTGGCAACGCTCGCTGCAGAAGGGCCGGAACGGATGGTGGTCAGTAAGGGTGTACTGACGCCCGCAGCCCGGGCAACGGCGGATCACGGAATTCACAGGATTAATTGCAGCAGCCCAGTACGAACGCAATGTCCTCGGTCGCTTGGACCGCGCGCGTCTGGGCGTCAATCCAGCGCAGGAAACGTATGCTGCAACGGTGCGGACTGCCGCTGATTTCCGGATGCAAACCGCTGTCGGCCGGCAGCGTGATCCTGAGCAGATGGATTGCCGTATCACGGTCGAAGGCCAGGTGGAAATTGCCCTCGCGGGCAACTTCCTGCCGCGGCCGCACATTTTCGCGTGTGAGCCACAAGGCATCCTGCGCGGCCTCGCACAGCGGGCGCAGCAGATCCAGCCACGCGCTGAAGTCAGCTCGGCGCGTTTCTTCCGGCAACCGCAACCAGTGGGTAAATCCGGGCAGGTCGAATTCGCATGTGCCCCCGGGAATCGTGCTGCGATGCTTGATCGCCGCCAGAAATTCGTTGTCCCGCAACTTCGCCAGATCCGTCATGGACGTGGCCTGCAGTTCGTCTCGGCGCTGCATGATCTGGTGCATCACATTGCGCAGACGGTTGGCATCGACGCCCGGACGGTTCTGATATTCGCGCAGGAGCGCAAGACGCCGTTCGAGTTCCTTGATGACCTCGGCTTTCGGATCGCCACGCGAGGTGATCGCAAGGATTTCGAGCAGGCTCTGCAGGGCGGCCCGCATGCCCCAGGTGGTTTGCGTGTCGCGGTGCGCCACCGCTTGCTGGTACAGGAACTCCAGACGCAGGAACATCCTCAGCCGTTCGGAGAGAGGCTGCTCGAAGGTGACCGTCCGCGGTGTCTGCGGCGGGGTCTTTTCCTCGGTCAGGGGCAACTGCATACGCTATTTTGCGCAGGGTTTTTCGGCCCGGTAAACCATTTTCCGACGACTTGGCACCGTATCAGCGTGCGCCAGCAAGGGTCTGGTAGCGATGGTGCAGTGCGCCAACGGCCCGTTCCAGATCCGCGAGGGTCCCGGTATTGGGCAGAACGTCGTCGGCTCGCGCCAAGCGCGCTTCCCGCGTGGCCTGTGCATTGAGGATCCGTTCGGCCCCCTCGGGTGTCTCCCCGTCACGTTCAAGCAGTCGGCTGAGTTGAGTCTCGCGGGGACAATCGACAACGAGGACCCGATCTACCGGAATCCTTCCGCCCTCGACCAGCAGGGGGATGGCGAGTATGCAGTAGTCGGTCTTGAGCGCGGCCACACGGTCGTTGAGAAGTCCGTGAACCCGCGGGTGGACAATCGATTCAAGCGCCCGGCGCGCCTCGGCGTCCGCGAAAACGATCTGCCGCAATTGCCGCCGGTCCAGTGCCCCGTCAGGCAGCAGCACGCTCGGCCCAAAACGGTCGACCACGGCCTTCAGCCCGGCCGTACCGGGTGCCACTGTTTCGCGGGCGAGCCCGTCGGTGTCGATGACCGGCACTCCGAGGCGCTCGAAAGCCGCGCCGACGGCGGATTTTCCGCTGGCGATTCCGCCCGTCAGACCGACCCGGTACACCATGGGTCAGGGACTGAAAGGCCACCAGCGGGCCACCAGTGCCTCAGGAAATACCAGCACGAGCCAGCCTGCGGTTGCCAGGAAGGGCCCGTAGGGCAGAGGCTCCCGACGGCCGTGAAGGCCCAGCACGACCAGCGTGACGCCGACCACCGAGCCGGCCAGTGCTGAGATCAGCAGGATGGGCAAAAGGACGGTCCAGCCGCCATAGGCGCCCAACGCGGCCAGCAACTTGAAGTCGCCATAGCCGAACCCTTCCCGACCGGTGAGCAGACGGAAAGCGTGATGGACGGTCCAGAGGCTCATGTAGCCGCTGGCAGCGCCCACGATGGCCTGAGATGGCGATACCGGAAACGCGCCAGTCCCTTTGCCGACCACCACGGCCAGCACCAATCCGCTCCACAAGAGGGGCAGCGTCAGCTCGTCCGGCAGGTACTGCGTGTCAAGGTCAATCGCCGCCAGGGCCATGAGCGTCCAAGTAAGCGCAAGTCCTCCCGCGGCTTCGATCCCAAAGCCAAACTGGTAGCCGACAGCCGCTGATGCTGCCGTACAGAGCAATTCCACCGCCGGATAGCGGGGAGAAATCCTTGCGCCGCAATGGCGGCACTGGCCGCGCAGCAGCAAGTAACTCAGGACGGGAATATTGTCGCGTGCGCCGATCTCTTTGGCGCACTTTGGGCAGCTCGAAGGGGGGTAAGAAAGATCGTAGCGCGGGCTGCCGTCCGGGCCGGGCGCTGCGCCTGACTCGAGCCACTGGCAGTCTGCCCGCCATCGGATCTTGAGCATCGTCGGCAGGCGGTGGATCACCACATTCAGGAAACTGCCGACGACGAGTCCAAGTATCGTGCAAAGTGCGACGAACGTGCCAACCGAGCCCTGCAGGAGTTCCACGATGGCCTGCATCAGACCACGGATCCAAGCTTGAAAATGGGCAGGTACATGGCAATGACGAGGCCACCGATCAGCACGCCAAGCACAACCATGATGATCGGCTCCATGAGACTGGCCATGCCGTCCACTGCCGAATCCACTTCCAGTTCGTAGAAGTCCGCCACCTTGCTCGCCATCTGGTCCAGTGAACCGGATTCCTCGCCGACGGCGATCATCTGGACGACCATGTTGGGGAAGAGGCGCGTGCCGTCCATGGCGCGCTGCAGACGCTGCCCGGTCGCCACTTCGTCACGCATTTTGAGGACTGCCGTTTCGTAGACGATATTGCCGGTGGCACCGGCGACCGAGGTGAGTGCTTCCACCAGCGGCACACCTGCCGCGAAAGTGGTGGCGAGCGTTCGGGCGTAGCGCGCGATCGCGGCCTTCACCAGAATGGGCCCCACCACCGGGAAGCGCAGCATCATCCGGTCGAGCCGTTCCTGCATCTTCCGGGAGCGCTTGCGCGTGTAGAGGAAGGACCAGACGGCTGCCACGATCACGATGAGGATGATGAGGCCGTTGTGCTGCACAAAGCGTGACAGGTTGATGACCATCTGCGTAAACGCAGGAAGGTCGGCGCCAAAACCCTTGAACAGATCTTCGAATTGAGGGATCACGAAGATCAGAAGGATCGTTGTCACGATCACCGCGATGGCGAGTACCGCCATGGGGTAGAAGAGCGCCTTCTTGATCTTCTTCTTGATTGCCTCGGTCTTTTCCTTGTAGGTCGCGATCTTGTCGAGGAGGGTTTCCAGAGCGCCGGCCTGTTCGCCGGCCTGCACGAGATTGACCGACAGCTTGTCGAAGTACAAAGGGTGCTTGTTCAGCGCCTCGGCGAGGGTGAGTCCACTCTCGATCTGAGCCTTGATGTCGAGTATGAGCGACTGCATCGCCGGTTTTTCATGGCCGGTACCGATGATTTCGAAGGATTGGACCAATGGAATGCCGGCCGCGAGCATGGTGGCGAGTTGCCGGAAAAAGATCGAAAGGTCGGCCGCCGTGGCCTTCTGCTTGCGACCGAGTCCCAAGGACTGTTTCTGCACCTTGATCGGAACGATGCCCTGCTTCTGCAGGTCGAGCCACACCGCATGCTTGTTGGAGGCCACCGAGCGGCCCTGGACCTTGTTGCCGCGGCGGTCACGTCCCTCCCATTGGAAGGCAAGTTCTTTCTTCGCAGGCCGTGCGGACGGTGGCATCGCTGTGCTGCTCTGGCTTATTCGATGGTGACGCTGTTGACTTCGTCAAGGCTGGTCAACCCGTTGCGAACCTTGTTGAGCCCGGCCGTACGAAGGTCCCAGACGCCCTCGCGGCGTGCCTGATCGGCAATCGTGATGGCGTTCCCGCCTTCCATGATCAGCCGTCCGATGGCCTCCGTGACCGGCATGACCTGATAGATGCCGACCCGTCCCTTGTAGCCGTCGGTGCACTGGCTGCAACCGACCGGGCTGTAAATCTGCAGTCCCGCATCAATGTCTGCCTGGGTGAACCCTTCTTTCAGCAGTGCATCGGCCGGAATGTCCTTGGCTTGCTTGCAGTGCGGGCAGAGCCGACGCGCCAGTCGTTGCGCAATGATGAGGCTCACCGAGGTGGCGATGGCGTAGGGTTTGACGCCCATGTCCACCAGTCGGGTCAGTGTTTGCGGTGCGTCGTTCGTGTGCAGCGTGGAGAGGACGAGATGTCCCGTCTGGGCGGCCTTGATGGCGATCTCCGCCGTCTCGAGGTCGCGGATTTCGCCCACCATCACCACATCGGGATCCTGGCGCAGGAAGGCGCGCAATGCGGCCGCAAAAGTCAGTCCGACCTTCGGGTTGACGTTGACCTGGTTGACACCGGGCAGGATGATTTCCGCTGGATCTTCGGCGGTCGAGATGTTGGTGTCCTCGACATTGAGGATGTTGAGGCCGGTATACAGCGAGACGGTTTTTCCCGACCCGGTGGGGCCCGTCACCAGGATCATGCCTTGCGGGCGGGCCAGATTCGCCAGATAGATGTCCTTCTGGAACGGCTCATACCCGAGTGCGTCAATGCCAAGCTGCGCACTGGAGGGATCCAGGATACGCATCACGACCTTTTCGCCAAACAGCGTCGGACAGGAACTCACACGGAAATCGATCGAGCGCGTCTTCGACAGGCGCATCTTGATGCGGCCGTCCTGCGGGATGCGCCGCTCCGCGATGTCGAGCTTCGACATGACCTTGATGCGCGCCGAGATCTTCATCGCCAGCGTCACCGGCGGCATCGCCACTTCCTTCAGCACGCCGTCGACGCGCTGGCGGACGCGATAGG